>JAUVSF010000229.1 GCA_030597245.1 Acidobacteriota bacterium | reverse complement strand
GCGACAAAGGGAGTAGGCCAAGCCCCCATTCCCCTTCGGCGTAAGCCTTGTCCCAAGCTTTGTCGATTACCACCCACCAAGGATCCGACGAAGTTTACGATCAAGCTTGCGACAAAGGGAGTAGGACCAGCACTCGTTCCCCTTCGGCGTAAGCTTTGTCCTAAGCTTTGTCGATTACCATCCACCAAGGATGCCCTCCAGACTGGGGGCGCTGCACGGTATGTCTCCACTTGTTCACTTCGCAACTTGGTGTGAAAAGCGAGTTACTCCTTACTCCTCTCGCAGTTCAGAGAGGAGCGACCTTCTGAAGGCGAGTCGCACCGATACCGTCGTCGCCATACCGCCCACCACAAGGATCGCAAGAAGCGTAAGAGCGAGAGAAAGCCACGGAACATCTCCACTATCCTGCGCCAAGTGTGGTGCAACAGCCAGCAGGGCGGCTCCGGTTCCCAGCATGATGCCCAGTATCAGCAGAAAACAGTGCTCATTGAAGACCATCCCGGAAATCCTCTTTCGCGGAAATCCGCAGGCCTGGAGGGTTGCCAACTCACCACGTCTCTCGGTCGTGTTCCGTACTAGAATGATCCCAAGTCCGAGAGTCCCGAGGAGAAGCCCCAGCCCTCCCAACGTCTGAAATGTCGCCAGGTAGGTATTCTCAATGGCGAGAAATCCTTCCAGGACCTGCACGGTTGGGGCGGCATCGACGCCAAATTTGCTTAGCCCGTTCTCCAGTAACTCAGAAACCCGTTCGACCTTCTCCGGCGGTGTTTCAATCAAGAAGTAGGAGAAGCCGCTGCGGCCAGGAAACTGCCTCTGAAAGTTGGCTTCGGAGATCAGGAGTTCGCTTTGGAATATGCTTCGGGAGAGAAGACCGACGAGTCGGAGACGGATTTCCTCGCCTTGTTCGTTTCTAAGCAGGACATCGTCTCCCAGACTCTTGTGCAGAATCCAAAGGACAGAACTGGCATCGCCGAAAGCAGGAATCACACCCGGCCCCAGATCCTCGTGAAGGAGAGACCACGGCTCTTCCGACTCTGACGCAAGTCCCTGAAATCGAAATCCTCCCCGAGCGATCTGCGCATCGGGGACTCCAAGGATGCGGGGCCTCCCCGGCTGATAGAGGTTTCTACAGCTCATGTCTTCTCCGGGAAGTAACCGAAAGGCGATCACATTCGAACTTTGCAGTTCCTCGATTTCTCGATCGCCAAAGCCCAGGTCGAACAAGGCGTCGGAATCGTTCAGGTCTCTGACCAGAGCAACGTCGGACTCGGCGCGAATTCCGAATCCTCCCGCACCCGAATCCCGTTCCCAGATTTCTTCCCCGGGAAGAGAGCGATTCGCCCCGACGGCAACGATCACGAAACAGGCACAACCAACTAGAATGGTACTGAGCAAGCTTCGGCCCGGGTTCCGAGCCGCGTTCCGTATAGAGGCGCGGAGAAAGACCAGCCGAGCGCGCGGGTTGATGCGCATCTGGCTCCCTCTCGCCAACCAGACCGCAAACAGGGACAACCCTATCATGAGGAAACAGGTCCCCAGCCCGAAGAACAAAGCGGCAGACGACTCAGAATCGGTGAGGAAGACAATAGCAAGGAGCCCCAGGGCGAGGCCGGAACTGCCTGCCAGTACCCACTTCGCCCAGCGTCCACTACCTGCCTCCGACCTTGCCGTGATTCCGGCGAGCATTGAAGTTGCAGGAAGCTTCACCAGGTCACGGAAGGTGAAGAAGATGGAGCCCAGAATCACTATAAGAGATGTCAGGAAACCAACCACCAAACTGATCCAGCCCACGTGAAGCCTCAGGAAAGACGAGCCAATGGCCGTTACCCAGATTGTCTGCAAGCCATGGATCAGGATAGCAGCGTAGGCCAGCCCTCCCAGAAGGCCCAGCAAGGTCCCCAGGACTGCGAGCAAAGCACCTTCGACCAGAAAGTTCCTCCGAACCAGCCCATGCCGGAAACCGAGCGCAAGCAGTAGTCCAATCTCATGGATTCGGTACTCCACACCCAACCGGAATAGAAGAGCCACCAGAAGGACGGCCGAAACTATCAGGAAGAGACTAAACCCAATGAAGAGCATCCCGAAATCAGTAGCCCCAGAGGCAGCTTGGAGCCCTCTTTCCTTTACCGGCAAGAAAAGCCCGACGCGACTCGGGTCAAGTGTGTCCAGCAGCGCGGCCTCGATTTCTCCGACAGACACTTGTTCCAGGTTGAAGCGACTCGAAGTCAGTCTGCCAAAGCGGCTCTGCCAGAGAGAGACTCCGGCTTCATAACTGATGAACGCCTTGGGAGCGGTCCGGAATTGTTCCCAGTACTCCTCGTCTACGGGACGAATCTGACTCAAATCGATCGGAACGGGTGGATTCCAGGAGGCCATATTCTCAGCCTCTTCCACCCCCGGGATAGCCGGAGTCAGAGTCTGATCCACGGCCAGTCCCTCCATCGACACGATCCCTTTGAGTCGAAAGGTCGCGGTGCGCGTACTCAACTCCTCCTGCCAGTCCACCACATAGTAGGTCAGTGTGACCGGATCGCCCACCTGAACGCTCAACTCCCTGGCCGTCCATTCATTGAGCAGGATTTCATCCTTTTCCAGCTTGGTCGATGCTTGTCCAGACACGAGGTCGTACAGATTTCCCCGCTCTTCCAGTCCAACATCGAGAGCCGTGACCGTGGAGTAGGGGACAGTCCCCTTTTCAACATCGAGAGCCGTGACCGTGGAGTAAGGGACAGTCCCCTTTTCGGATCTGATACTGTTCGCCAGGTAAGTAAGGACGGGTACCGGGTCCACATTCAGTTGCCGTGCCACGCTTAGGATGTCTTCTTCGGTGGCCCTAGGAATGACCAACTCGCGGCTTTCCAAAACTGCATCGTTGCCACTGATGCGAATCTTTAGACCATAGTCTTCCAGCGAGAGACTTTTTCGCAAACCGGCATCGAGGACCGACTCCGCGGTTACTGTGTCCTCACTCCCTCCAGCCATCAAGAGCGCATTGATACTCCCCTCCCGATCTGTCGCCCTCTGAAGGACGGCCAAAGGCAAAAAGACATTCCTCGGGGTACTCTGGTGAAGCTGAAGAGAAAAACGTCCCAGCGAGGAATCAGGCAAAACCTGAACCAGCCTCGCTCGGAGGGTTCCCAAAAGATCCGTCGACTCTCGACTGCCCAACAGAAACTCCGGATTTACTGCCCCCTTCTTAGCGAATGAAATTAAAATGGAGTCCCCGACCTGAGCCTGCAACTCATCCATCAGAGACTGATTCATAACCAGCGGAGGAAAGCTCTCTTGCTCCGCGTCCGGGGAAAAGAGGTCACCTAGTGCCTGAGCGGGCAGTCCGAAGAGTTGGGGAAACCGCTCATCGATTCCCTGAACATTCACATTGGAAGCCCTAAGGTTTGAATCAGCGTGAGTGGCGGTACCCTGAAGGAGAATGGCGGGTACAATTTCTTTGAACGTTGTCGCGACGCTGGGATCGGCTTCCAACTCCACTGGCAGTTTCTCGCGAAAGAAGCGGTCAGAGATGAAAGCGAAGTCGATCTGTCCCAAGCGCTCAAAGGTTAGATCTCGTAGACTTCCACGAACGGAATCGCCTACGAGCAGCGCCCCGGTAAGGACTGCCGAGGTCACTGCAGCCCCCAGAACGACAGCCAGATGCACTCGCCAGTAGTAGATCAGGCTTCTCTTGATAGTCGCCCCTCCCTAATCTCGTAGCGACGGGCGAATCTGTCTGCCAATGCTTGACTATGTGTGACCACGATCAAGATCGTGAGCTCTTCCTCGTGCAGTTCGAACAGGAGATCCGCGACCATCTCAGCATTCGACAAATCCAGATTGCCAGTGGGCTCATCACACAAGAGAAGCCGGGGAGAGTTCATCAGCGCTCTCGCGACAGCGACGCGTTGACGCTCCCCTCCGGAAAGAAGTCCGGGCCGATAGTCGAGCCGATGACTCAAACCCACGCGATGGAGCAGTTCGCGCGCTCGTTGCTCGACATCCAGTCCCGGTGTCGGGAAGGCAAGCGCAGGCATCAGGGTGTTCTCCAGAACAGAATATTGAGGGAGAAGGTGGTGGTCCTGAAAGACGAATCCGACCACCCTGTTCCTGAACTTCGCCAGCTTCGGCTCGGGCAGCAAGAATGGGTTCTCATCCTCAATTTGGACAGTCCCCGAGGAGGGAGGAGTCAACGTCCCTAAACAGTGGAGCAGCGTAGACTTGCCGGAGCCGGAAGGTCCCGTGACAGCCACCGACTCACTCCGTTTCATCTCCATCGAGATGTTCCTCAGGACCTCTACCCGATGTGAGCCCATCTCAAAGTGTTTTGATAGATGCGAAACGGAAAGCCCCACAGCAAGGCATTCTAACACTTTGACGAGGCTGGCCAACCCGGAAAGGCGCACACGAAGCGACCGGGAGATTGGCTTCTTCGGAACGTACTGTCCTTGCAGGCTCACAGAACGTTGGATTCCCAACCCAGGGTTCCGCTTCGCTCCACCCCGGGCTAATAGGCACCGCACCTACGGTGCTCCTGAACTTGTGGTGTCGCTTTGTCGGGTTGTCTTGCATCCGCCGATCTCTCTTCTTCACACTTGCGGTTACACGCCCCGTAACGCCGGTTCCCAGAGGCTGTCGCAAAATCGAGATGACACCTCCCGGAGTCCAATGGACGGTATGTGTAGAGCCCAGGGCGGGTGCCCGACGAAGGAGGGCAGCAAGCCCTGGGCTCTGCGCATGTCGCCCCGCCGAGGCGGGGCTCGGGGAAAGAAACATCGTCCCACGCCGATTCAGGCGCTCTGAAGGGGGGTGCGACAGCGGGTGTGTGTCGCTTGGCCCGCGTTTCGATTGTAATCATTCCGAAGTGGCCTCGCGTTCTGCACATGTCGTCCGTTGAAGCGGAGCGACGGGACAGGAGTAGAATCTCGCAAGTTCTGAGACTGTTCGTTTGATGGCGGGTTTTCGCGCTGGGTGTTTCGGGGACGAAAAGATGGCGCGCCAGGGTGCGTTGCCCAAATGAGGACCAGGGCCGAGGGCTAAGCTCGAAGCTCGAAATCCGAAGTTCGAAACAAGCTCAAGATTAGAAGGTCTAAGGTCAAAACGGCGTAAAGTGACTGTGTATAAATAGGTGATCGTCGACAAGCCGTTTCAGTCCTTAGATATTCGAGCTTGGATATTGTTTCGAATTTCGAACTTCGAACTTCCGCTTTTCCGGTTTGAGCAACAGACCCTCTAGCTTCAGGGCACGTACTTGCGATAGACAGCGAGGGCGTTTTCGGCCAACATGTCGGTATTGAAATATTTCCGAACCGCCTCCTTGCCTGCTTTGGCTATCCGAGATCGTTCGTCGACATTCTCAATCAAGAACTCGAGACCCTCTGCCAGGGCTTCTGCGGAATTGGGCTCAACCAGCCGGCCACCTCCGGTTTTGGCAATCAACTCCGGAAAGTTACCGTGGGCCGGTTGAACCACGGCCACTTCGTTCGCCAGAGCCTCCAAAACGAACAGCCCCTTGGGATCCCGATAAACCGTCGGCACTGAGAGGATATCCAGGGAGGATAAGAACTCAATCTTTTCCTGTCGATCCACTTCTCCGCGGTGGCGGAAACAATCTTGCCACCCGGACTGAACTATACGAGCCCTGATTTCGTCGAAGTAGGATTGATCTCTGGCCCCCAGGTAACCCGCTGTCTCGAGACGGAGGCTCTCTTTTCCCCGGCGCTGAACCAGAAGCTCGAAGGCGTCCACCAAGAGGTGAAGCCCTTTTTCAGGGCATATCCTGGCCAAGTACCCAATCCTGGTTATGCCCTTCTCCCTCTCGGAAGAAGCCGAACCGTGACCCTTCAGGTTAATCCCGAGGGGAACCACGTGGATACTCTTCCGGGGAATCCTGAGATAATCCGTCATGAAGTCGGCGTACGCTTTGCTCGTTGCCACGAAACCGTTGATGTGGGCGACCTTTTCCCTAATCAACTGTTTGGCCTGGCCTTTATAGGGCTCAGCCAGGTCTTCCAGGAATACGTCCTCACCCTGTAGCGAACACAAGACAGGCACGTTCAGACGCTCGCGGATTTCTCTCGCCATCCCCAGAAACATCGAATTGGTCAAGTGGACGATGTCCGGTCTCACGTGAGAACTCAACCACTCAACCAGTTTCTCGAGTTCCTTCCGCAGGTGTCCGTCTTCCCCTTCGAGAATGGAAACCGTCAGAGCCCCAAGATCTTCCGGACTGGTTGACGAACTGAATCGGGTCACCCAATTCACAAGACCCGGCCGGTTCAAGAGCCAGTCAAACGCCCGGGGGGTGTGCCGAAATATCGATGATTTTTCCTGCAGATAGACATTGATTGCTCCATAGAAAACGGAGTTCACACTCACGTTGGCTTCGTCTGTCCTCGACGGGGTGTATGTAGGCACAAGGGTCACTTCGTGCCCTTTTGAGATGAGAGCCGCTGCCAGAGTATTGTCGTGGATGCAGCTGCCACAGTACATCCCTGCCGCACCAGCCGTTATGTAAACAAGTCTCACTATCCTCTAGCTCCTCCGACGAGCAAGTCCGGCGCGGTGAGGCCGCAGCCAGTTCCGGGCTTTGCCCCCGGGGATAAATATCTTCCCTCGAATCCTCACCGATTCTCCTACAGGTAACGGGAGATCTTCCCACAAATTGCCTTGGCCGATTCTGTTTACCTGAGGAAGTCCACTCCGAGGTAGATCGCAAACGGGTCCGCCGGAAGTACAGACGTCGATCCGAACCCTCTGGTTTCATACTCTCTTCCAGTAAGATTCTTAAGATTGAGGCTCAGACGCCAGGTGTCGAGGCGATAGGAGACCGAGGCATCGAAGATCAGCGAACCATCGATCGCAAAGCGGTTATCCGGAGCTATGAACTGTTCGCTCAGATAGCGGGTGCCACCCCCCAATGTAAAGCCACTGCCGAGTTCCTTAAGGAGATAAAGGCTGAGAATGTGCTTCGGCGCGAAGGGTGCTGTGTTGCCGGAGCGATCCACGAGGATAGGGGGGAACTGGCCAAAGCTTGGGTCGATCAGCTCTGTAAAACGGGTGAGTTCGGCGTCGGTAAAGGCGTATGAACCGAAAAGGTAGAGGCCCGTGGCCAATTCCCCGGTCAAGTCGAATTCGATGCCGCGTGAGCGTTGGTCACCCTGTTGCTTCTGCACTCCAGACTCATCAGGGATGGCAATGTTCGTCCTCTCCAAATTGTAGACAGCCAAACCGATCAGGAACTTTCCATCCATCAACTTGGCTTTTCCACCGATTTCGAATTGACTACTCTCTTCTGGATCCTGCGGCCCAACCACCTGGCTCGACGGTGCTGCGAAAGCCCGACTGAAATTTGCGTAAAGTGCAATGTCCGGAAAAATAGAGTAACTGAGACCCAGCGAGGGGCTGAAGTTTTGGCTCTTACGCACCAGTCCGCTTTGGCTGTCCTCGAAATCAATCGAATCGAAACGCCCACCGACGAGG
>JAUVSF010000130.1 GCA_030597245.1 Acidobacteriota bacterium | reverse complement strand
GGAGCAGGCCCAGATCCGAGGCGGTTTGGACCCCGTAAACGTCGTATACGATTCGGATAATCCCAAAAGCTCCCGCCTTTACGACCGCTACAGCATGCAACAAGGCACTGACCGGAGCAGGTGCAATCATCGCCTTCGGCAGCCAGCCATGCAGTGGCACCAATGCGGTCTTGACGCCAAACGCAGCAATGAACAGGAAGAAGATGATACGTAATTCAAACCCGTGACTCTCGGCGAGCGAACTCAGGATGCCCGTTTCCGCAAATTCAACCGGCCCCGCGAGACTTTGCAACCAGACCACTGCCAGCAGCAAAACGGCGCCACCAATCAAGGTGTAGGTCAAATAGACTTTGCCGCCCTGCATCGCCTTCGCTGTACCCCGGTGCACCAGCAGAGGGTAAGTCGAAACCGTCAACAGTTCGTAGAAAATAAACAAGGTCACCAGATTCGCGGAGAGTGCAATCCCGATTGTCGCGCTGACACAAAAGCTGAAGAACCCGAAGAACCGACTCCGGTGGGGAGAATCTTCAAGATAACCGACGGCATAGATCGTGGTCAGAAACCAGAGTATGGCCGACAGTGTGACAAACAAGATGGAAGTCCCGTCAGCCCCCAAAGCGAAGTCCATACCCGGCAGCATGGTCCAGCGAATCGTCCCTAATGGCCCGGGATGCCGATAGACCTCCCAGATCAGAATGGCGACCAGCACCAGCTTGACACTGGCGCCCGCGAGATTGAGCCGCGTCCGGAATGCGTGGCTCTCCTCCCGGAGGAAGAATATGATGATTCCCGTGACGAATGAGCTGAGCAGGATACCGATTAGCAGGAGGCCGTGTGCTGTCATGGCAACATCTCCACCGTTTGGACCAAACTCACAAAGGGAGATCCGATGCGCAAGAGTTCAACAGGCCATTGAGCAAAGAACCCGAGTACGACCGCCAGCAGAGCCAGGGTAAAACCGGTCCACTCCATGACCGGAGGTATCGGATTTGGAATGTCGGGCTCGGGAACGCGGGTGAAGGCGTGATTCAGTACACGCATAATGTAGGCTGCAGCGAGCAGGCTTCCCACCAGAATGGCGGTTACCCAAATCCACTTACCCTGGCTCACACCAGCGTTGAGCAGCATCCACTTTCCGGCAAATCCACCACTGGGTGGCAAACCGACCAGACTGATCCCGGCAAGCGCGAAAGCGAACACCGAAAGCGGCAGCACGTGCGTGATGCCGTCGAGGTCACGAATCCGGTCATGCCCGGCCGCATGAAGAATGTTTCCAGCCGTAAGAAACATAGCGGTTTTCGCACATGCGTGCGCACCCAGAAAAAGGAGGCAACCACTCCAGGCCGTGAAGCCAGAGGATTCGGACAAAGCCAGAGGAAAGACCAGGAACAGATACCCCAGCTGAGCAACTGTCGAATAAGCTACCAGCAGCTTGAGTCGAGGCTGTCGCAAGGCCTGGATCGATCCCCAAATGATCGCTGCCACCCCCAGCCAGCCGAGAAAGTTGGCCGCGGCGGGAGTGACCATCGGGGCGAAGGCTTCGAACCACAGACGCAAGAGAATGCAAAAGGCCCCTTTGACCACCAGTGCTGAAAGCAGCGCACTAACCGGGGAAGGTGCATTTGCGTGTGCCGGAGGTAGCCAGAAGTGCAGGGGAAACAGAGCCGCCTTCATCAGCAGACCACCCGTCATCAAGCCCAGTGCTACCCACGTAACAAAGCTGGGCTCTACGCGACTCGCCAGTAGAGAGATGTCCAGGGTAGAGTACGTCCCGTAGGTTAGAACCACCCCCAGGCGGTAGAAACGCGATCCTGCCAGACTCACCAGGAGGTATCGCAAGGCAGCCGTCAAGGCCGGTCCCTTTCCGGCCAATGCCACCAGCGCCACCGCAGAGAAACCAATCAGCTCGAGCGTGACGTACAGGTTGAAAATGTCTGCAGAAAGGAACAGCGCATTCAGTGAGGCCAAAAGGAAAAAGTAGAGCGGCCAGAAGTACTTCTGGCGGCGGGCTCCTTCCGCACTCTGCGGCCCCGGTCCGGGGTCAAAATACCGCGAGGCATATAACATCACGGCCAGACCGATCCCAGCTGTGATCACCAGCAGCACAACGGCCATTCCATCTGCCCGCAGTTCGATCCCGAGCGGCGCCGTCCATCCTCCAACATGGTGCCGGACTGGACCTGAGGCATAGACTTCCAAGGCAAGTTTCACCACTGCGCCGACCAGCAAAGGGGCCAATGTGAAACAGAACCAGCG
Organism: Acidobacteriota bacterium; assembly: GCA_030597245.1. Classification (GTDB taxonomy): domain Bacteria; phylum Acidobacteriota; class UBA6911; order RPQK01; family JAPXNP01; genus JAUWTT01. The sequence continues at coordinate 8,188 of JAUVSF010000130.1, read as the reverse complement.
CCAGTACCTGGGCCACAAAAAGGCAAGGGCTGCAAAGGTCAGAGGTCCCAATATCAGCAGGATTATCGCAGCATGCGGAGAAATGCTCACTCCTCTTCCTCCTCATCGAGCATTTCCCGGGCCTTCATAGCCCGAACGCGGTCTGCAAGAGCCAGGGCGAGGGCAGTCCCGCAGACCGAAACAACGATCCCAGTCAAGACCATAGCGTGTGGGACCGGGTCGGGTATCGGATCAGTCGTCCGGGCCGCAAGAGCAACCAGAATCAGAAAGATCCCGCTTCCCATAATGTTGACTCCCAGGATCTTTCTCAAGAGCTCGGCAGAAGCCAGAATTCCGAAAAACCCGATCGCAACGAGGGAGGCACCTGCCAAAAGATAAAGCCTGAAAGCAATTTCATTCACGGTCGAACTCCCGGGCCGGAGACTGTGCCGACCCTTGAGGCGGCCGCCCACCATAAAACAAGGCGCCTAACGTTAAACCTATGGAGATCAGAGCCGCGGCCTCTACCAGTAAGATCCAGAGACCTGCTGAAGCCTGCGGGTAATGCAGGATCTGTCCATTGACGGCAGCGGTTCCGGCAGCGACTGCCACAAACACGGCCAGACCCATCGCCAGCCCGGCCCGAAGCTTTCCCTGATGTTCGAGGACCCGATGCAGAAGACCTGCCGAGATGGCCAGGACCAGGGCTCCACCAATCATGGCTCCTCCCTGGAAAGCCCCACCCGGCAGAGCCGATCCGATCCACAAGAAATAGCCACCAACCAAAACCAGCACCGGCAGGACGAGTCTCAACAGAGGCAACAATAGAATCCACTCCGAAGTATCCACCCGTTGCGCGTCGCATTCTCGAAGAGACCAGACTCCAATCACAACGAGCAGAAGGACGCCCACTTCCAGAAGAGTGTCGTAAGCTCTGTAGTTTAGAAGAACGGCGGTCACAGGATTACCGACGCCACTACGTGCCAAAGCCTCGACAGAAGCCCCTGCCAGGCTTCCTGGAGAGATGGGTAGGGTTAGCAAGGCCCCCGACAGGAGAAGAAACAGTAGTCCTGCAAGCCAAGCCAGGAGGGATCGTTTTTTCATTTCCCGGCCCTCTTTTCCTTACCCTCCCGTGTGCGAGCCCAGGCGGAGAGGATCAGCGCACCGGTCAAACCCGAGCCGACGGCCGCTTCCGCCATAGCCACATCAGGCGCGCCCAGTCGCAGCCATACAACGGCCATTAACAGCCCCATAATGATGAACTGCACGACGGAACGAAGCAGGTCACGATCCGTCACGGAGCGCCAGGCCAGCCAGATCAGAAGAACCACAAGCACAGCATCAAAGATCAGATAAATCATGAGGCACCTTTTGTCCAGGCCGGGAGCCCACGCCGCCGTCCCTCGCTGGCGATCAGGAAGCTGACGCAAGCACTGGTGACCAGCACCATGACCCAAATCAGACCCAGTTTGAATATCTCCATCCAGCCTTCTGCCTGGAGGGCAACGGCCAACACAGTAAATCCCAGTCCCACGTTGTCCGCCTTAGTCAGAGCATGCAGGCGGCTGTAGACATCAGGAAAGCGAAATAGAGCCACGGTCCCGGCAACATAGAAAAACACCGCCACAACAAGAAACAGGATACTCAAGTAGTCTAGGACGCTCATCGACTCAATCTCCAGTCTCCCCTGGCCAGCATCGCAGGACCCCTACGACGCCGAGAATACCTGCCAGGAGGGCGATAGCCAGAGCCACATCCATCAGACCCGGCAGATCCATGGCTTCAGAGAGAACAAGAATCATGCCAACCCCGGTGGTTCCAAAGAGCAGGATCGCCAGGAAAGCATCGATCCCTCCGGGCGCTCGGAGCAGAAAGAAGAGCCCGAGTGCGATCGTCAGCAACAGCGCCAGGGCTCCGAGTAAGAACACTCCCGGCATCATACTTCCTCCGTTTCAGAGGGCAACTGGAGGGCAAAGAGTCGAGCTACATGCTTTTCCAAAACAGCCAGGTCGGCCTCTATTTCAGGCGAGATCTCCAAGGCATGTACAGCGGCTGTACTCTCGGAAACCGAGACAACCAGAGTCCCCGGAAGGAGGCCTACTACGGCACAGAAAAAGAGCCGTGCAGTACCCGACGGGAGACGCAACGGGTAGGGCACGAATCCAGGGTTGAACCTTTCTCGCGGCCCCAGTGCGCGTCGAGCAACGTCCCAGCCACCGCTGATCGATTGCCGTGTGAAATACCAGGCAAAAGGGACGATACCGCTGAAGCTCCACTTCCAATTTGAGCCCGTTTGGAGCCTCAGACTAACCCACGTAGCCACTAAAACAACCGGCAGCCCGACCAGCCAGGACGCCAAGTCACTGCCGGTTAGCCCCAGCCAAAGCAACGCCATCAAACCAAAACGTAAGGTGACGCTTCTCCAAACAGGTTGTGCCGTGACCGGCGCTGACGGAACCACCTCTTTGCTCTCCTCGAACGCTCTCAAATCTTGATGATTGAATTTATTGTTCTGAAGCCGGCACGAGTCTCCTCGTTCAGCCTCTACCGAAGTAAGTCGGGTAAGTGTAACAGGAAATGCAGAGATGTGTCGATCTGTCCTGAGCCGCGGAAATCGCCTCCGTGAGGCCCCTCAGCTGGAGGATTCACCACGAAGTCACAAAATCACTAGAACCTCTTGCCCTAGTGACTAAGTGGTTAACATCCACAAACACGAGGAGGATTGAGAGGGCTTAGGAGGTGCTGGGCCTTAGCCCGCTTTTCTCAGCAGGTCGCGTAGCGAGGCACGTGAAAAGCCCCCGGTCTCTGAGATCCCGGGGCTCCGTATGGATTGTCAATGCAACGTCATACGGAGCCGGGTCCTTCCAGGGCCCGGGGTTGGCGGAAGCCCAAGTTGTTGGATCGTAAGTCTGCGAGGCCCTGTAATTTAGGCACACTCCGGGAAGATGCATCCGGTGACGCAGCAGCCAGCTGGTGAGAGAAGCGGGTTAGCTACTTTAACGGCGGTACGGCAATGCGATCAATAGGCGAAGCTCGAAGCCACTACATCCGAACCAATTCGACCCGGCGATTCTGCTGACGCACTTTCAGAGAGACACCCTTGCTACCTTCTAAGGCTTGAATCGTTTTGGCTTGTATTGGATTTGTTGGGGACAAAGCACTGGCACGTGTGTGGTAGAATATAAAAGAATGTATATGAATGCAGGAGACTTCAATGCCTAAGACAATAACCTTGAGACTGGACGATTCGGTGTACGAGGAATTCCGTAAGGCCGCTGAAGCAGAGCGGCGTCCACTTTCAAATCTGATTGAAACGGCTGCTCTCCTTAAAGTCCGCGAACAGCAGTTTGTGGATGACACTGAAATGGCCGAGATCCATGCGAACAAACGCTTAATAAAGAGTCTGCGCAAAGGCTCCGGAGATGCTCAGAAGAAGCGAGGGAGCTTCGTTGGGTGAGTATCGGATATTCGAAACGGAGCAGTTTGCAAAGGACCTCAAGAGGATCACCCGAGGGGGCCATCAATCGGTACTCGAGAAACTGCGGAGTGTGACTTATCCTCAACTTTGTGTGAACCCCCACTTCGGCCCAAACATACGAAAACTGAAGAACTTCTCTCCTCAAGCATGGCGGTTTCGAATAGGAGCCTGGCGTTTTTTCTACGAACTCGACGAAAAAGAACAGATTGTCTTCATGATCGCGGCTTGCCATCGAAGCTCTGCCTATTGAAACGGAAAGACCACCGTGTTCAGGTCAGTGCCAAACCGATGGAAATCCATACGGAATTCCCTTGTTCGGATCGCATTGCAATTCCCTACATAACCACTATCGGACGGTTATCGCAATCGGCTCGCGGCTCAGTGGGTCGAAGTAACTGAAGAACCTCTTGAAGTCCTCTGCTGTGCCGCGAAGCAGTCGCGCATCACCCGATGTAATGGCCGCAATCAGACCGGCCTGGGGCGTGTCCGGATGCGGGGGGTCTATGCCCTGATTGTCCATCTCTCCCTGTCCCAGGAGAATGCCCTCCAACACCGACCGATTCATTTCGAGGACGATATCGGCTTTTTCAGGAAGAGAGTCATGGAACTGGGCGATCCCGCGACGAATCTCCAGCCCGAAACCCTCATTGACATCGGGCAGACGGATACCAAAGGTCATGTGAACATCCAGCGTCTCCTCTGCCTTGAGGCGAAAGCGCATGCCGTTGAGCAGCTCCGCCGTCGGACAGGCGCGCCACAGATCCGGGGCTACAATATTGAGCCTCTTGCTGAAGTCGATGGTGCCGTCCAGCTCCTGCGCAGAGGTCAAATACCAGTTTCTCCAGTTGTTATTGGTGCGCCCGTAGCCGAGCTGGCGTAACGCCTCGGCCTTGATTTTTCGGGCATCCCAGTTCTCGTGGTCGATTCGCACAAGATGAGTTGTTAACTCGGCGGCCCACTGGTGATCTCCGTCCTTCGAAGCCTCCCTTGCAACCTCGAGTACCGCAGCTCGTCCTCCCATCAACTCCACATATCGTTTGGACGCCTCGATGGGACGGATGGGGTCCAGAAATGTGGGATCGCCAAGAAACCAGCCGATCTCCCCAACATAGATCTGTCGCACTGTATGGGAAACGCCACCATAGAAATCACCAAGCCATGGATGATCCGCCAGATGAGGCGGGAGCTTCACAACGTCGACAAGCTCGTCAGGGACCATGCCCAGATTCATGTGCCTGAGCGTCTGGTCGTAGACGAACTGAATCGCATCGCGGTAGGCGGTCAGTGTTTCGGCGACTGCCTCCTTGCCGGACACCGGACGTCCGTGGGATGGGACCATGTACCTTGCAGGAAACTCGCGCAGGCGGTCGATGCCCTTAAACCAAAGCTCAGGGTCGCGATAACGAGTACCACGAATAGTGTGAAGATTCGGAAATGATTCTCCCTGGAGGATTTCGACCGAGTGAAGGACTTCGAGTTCCGGGAACCACACGGCGATCTCGTCCGGCGCCTCGCTGGGAATCCACGGGATATGCATTTTTACCCCGGCAACGGTGTTGTCGATCTCATCATCGTCTAACACGTTTGGCATAATCAGGCTGGGGTTCTCGATCACGAAGTCCGGGCCCAGACCACCATTGATACGCCCCGTGGCGTCGACATCGAGAAGCGTGCCCAGCGAGTAGTCAACTCGAGCGCTGATGATGGGGCCATCCCCGCCAGCGGAGCTCTTGATGACATTGGCCATGAAGGTCTTGTGAGCGATGATCTTGACCTTGCCGGAAGCGGCATCCTCATGAGACGCGAAGGCCGCCACGCCGCCGAAATGGTCGATGTGCCAGTGAGAGTAGATCACCGCCTTGACGGGCTTGTCGGAGAACTTCCGGAACTCCTCGAGCGTCCGGCGGCCCTTGTTCACATCTTCCGGCGGGTCGATGATGATGACCCCATCGTCTCCCACGATCATGGCGGGACTGGTCAACGCATAGCCGTAGGCGAGATAGACTCTCTCGGCCACCTGGTAGACGCCCGGTACCATCTTCTGGGAGTGCTCGGTGAGCTTCGGATGGACCGTCGGCGACGGCTTGTCGTAGGCCATGTTTTCGCCGGATGGGTAAAATTTCACCCCGGCTCTCTCACCGTGCCAGGTCCCCTCCGGACTCTGTGCAAGAGCGAGCATGGAACACATCGATATCATGAGAATTACAACGCCTGTTTTTGTATTCATTCGAGACCTCCAAGTGGAAAGGGTGCGCTCATCGAACAATCAGGTTGATCGAACCCACATCAACCGGCCTGTCAAAGTAGCTGAAGAACTTCTGCACGTCTTTCTTGCCACCACCCTCAATTCTTATTTCGCCACTGTCAATGGCAGCCATAATAGCCACCATGGGCGCAGGATCGCCTCCCTCAATGGCGGTCATCATTTCCCCAGTGATAGGAATGTCACCGACCAACATACGATTCAGGTGATCTCGGTCGGCAACCATGATGAAGTCGACGTTCTTGGGCAGTTCTGTGTGGAACTGTACGATACCACGCCGGATCTCGAGGGCGTACCTCTCATTGGTGTCCTCGAACTTGAAGCCCATTGTCAGGTTCACGTCCATGCTCTTCTCCGGATCGATCCGGGTGGTGAGCATCTCGAGTAGCTTGTCGGTGGTGAAGGCCCGAATGACATCGGACGAGGTGAAGGCAAAGCCACCGGACAGATCCACCTCACCCTCGAGCTCGGCGGCGGCGGTGAGACTCCAGTTGCGCCAGTTTACGTTGGTCAGGGTGTAGGCAAACTTCCGGTATGCCTCGGCCTTGAGTTTTCGTGCTTTCATGTCGTTATGGTCGACGCGAATTACGTTGGTAAGGATCTCCGCGGCTCAGGTGTACTCACCGTCTTCAATGGCCTGTTTGGCAGCCTTGAGCACGGCATCACGCCCGCCCATCAGCTCGACATACCGCTTTGAGCGCTCTATGTAGGACATCGGATCGAGTGCCCATGGGTCGCCCTGGAACCAGCCCAGATATCCGCCATAAATATTCCGCACCACATGCTTGACCGTACCGTAATACTCATTGAGCCACGGATGCTCCGCGAGGTGGGCCGGCAGCTTGACAACTTCTACGAGCTGCTCCGGCGTATATCCCCTGTTCATGTACCGAATGGTCTGATCGTGCACGAACTGGAGGGCATCGCGATAGGCAGTGAGCATGTTTTGGATATTGTCGTAACCGACGATGGGTCGGCCGTGTGTCGGCACCAGGTATTCGGCCGGGAACTCGCGCATCACGTCGATGCTCTTAAACCACTTGACCGGGTCGCGGTACTTGGTGCCACGGATTGTGTATACGTTGGGCCAGTTCTCGCCCTGCATCACTTCCGCAGAGTTCAGAAGCTTGTCGTCAGGGAACCAAGCGACAATCTCGTCTTCGGTCTCGCTGGGCAGGTAGAGGAGATGCATCTTCACGCCGGCGATCTCGACATCAAGTTCATCGCTGAACGTCTTTGTGGGAGGAATGAACGTGATCGTACCCACTCTGGCATCCGGTCCGAGCGCGTCGTGGACCGATCCGTCCGGCCCCTTGGGCAGAAAAACCGCACCCGTATACGAGGTGCGTCGTCCCTCGATGGGGCCCACCGTGCTGGCCCAATTGATGACGCCCTGCAGCAAGGTCTCATGGGCATAAATGTCGACCTTGCCTGAAGCGACCTCTTCTTCGGTTGTGAAGGCTTTGACCCCGGCAACATGGTCGAAGTGGTTATGGGTATAGACAATCGCCCTGACCGGTTTGTCCGTCACCCGGCGAAAGGCCGCCAGGCACTCTTCACCAGCCTCCACGGACTCGGTCGGATCGATGATGATGATGCCGTCATCGCCCACCACCATCATCGGGCTGGTCAGGCCCCAGCCGTAGGCCAGATAGGCGCGTTCACCGATCTTAAGCAGTGCCTGATCAAACCCGCGGGCATGTTTCGTCATGCGGGGATCGATCTTCGGATTCTCCTCCGTATAGGCGAGGTTCTCACCGGTCTTCCAAACGACCTCGATGCCCTCGTCCCCGCCAAACCAGAGGTTGCTCTTGTTCACGGGTTGTGCGGCGACCGGGTGAGCCGGCACCATGAATGCGATGGCGGCGCCGAGCACGGTTAGCGTCTTCATGGAATTCAACATCTCAATGTCCTTTCAGCTCACTATCTATAAATGGGGTTTCAGAAATAAAGCGTTAGTTGTACTTCTCAGTCCAGGTGACAGGAAAAGGTAGATAACAGTCTAGTTCGCGTGCCCCGAAGACTTTGTGCAACTCCCCAAGGGTTAGCGCAGATTGTCTCTTGTGGAAACTCTCTCCTTTATACGTTGCCTTTCGCCATCCGGATTCAAGAAAGCTCATGCGCTTTAAACGCGCCTTCGGTCGTTTGTTCGAGAAGACTGTCAAAGGCTCCAGGAACCAGCCCGCATTCCTTCCTGATCTCTACTATTGATCCATGCATAAGTAATGTCCTATTTAAGGGGCAAAAAACGGGGACTGTGGTCAAGATCAAGGAACGTAAGAGGCGAGGAGTCCGTCGCAGCGGTTTCTGAGGAGTCCCCCCAGGGCATGGAGCAATCGCCCAATATGATCGACATAGTAGTGGACCCCGAATTGCCGGGCGATGACTTGCAGGACCCGAGGACAGGTCCACAAATCACTCGGAAAGCCGGCCGCTTTGGCGCCCTTGAGGAGCATCTCCTCCAAGCG
>JAUVSF010000269.1 GCA_030597245.1 Acidobacteriota bacterium | reverse complement strand
CTTTTTCTCGAAGCCGGCGTTGGGGACGCCAAGGTTATGAAAATCTGAATCGGTGAAGTTGGGTGGTGCGTGACATTCGGAACACTCCCCTCGGCCGCAAAAGATCACGGCCCCCTTCTTCTGCTGTTCCGTGAGAGCATCGTCGTCACCCTGCACCCATTTGTCGTAGGGCGAATCGAAGGATATTGCGGTACGTTCAAACGCGGCAATCGCTTTAACAACATTCCCCGTCGTGATTTCGCCTTCGAAAACTCTCTCGAAGGAACCTTTGTAGAATTGTGCACTTTCCGGGAACTTGTCTTGGCTAACCGGGTGTACTCCCGTCTTGAGATACTTGAGTACGTTGTCCCAGCTATTGGCCATCTCCACCGAATCAACGACTGGGCCGAGAGCCTGCTGCTCTAACGATTGTACCCTCCCGGCCCAGAAGAGATGACTGAGGAAGGCATTCTGGTAGACGGAATTGGAATTACGTCTGCCTGTCGCTCCACCGCAGCCGTCAGAAACCTTGTCTCCATCGCTTAATCCCCGCTCCGGGATGTGGCAGGAAGCGCAAGCGATATCACCGCAGGAGGACAGGTTTGGGTCGAAGAACAGGGCCTCTCCAAGACGGATCTTCTCAGGGGTCTGGGGGTTGTTAACCGGTACCGGGAGGCGCGGTAGCTTGACCCCGAACTCCGCTCGAATCTTGCCGCGTAGCTCGCTGACCTGTTTATCCAGATCCTGTCCGGGTAGGAATCCAGTCAAAACAACGGAGATCAGAAACGAGGAGATTATGCTGACAGGCGGCTTGGAGGTCGGGGCTTGGGACTTGGGTTTCGAGGTTTGAGTCTTGGGTCTTGAGTCTTGGGTCTTGAGGTTTGGGATTTGGGACTTGGGACGTGGGTTCTGGGGCTTGAAGTCGGGGTCGTTGAGGAAAAGGTGACGACCAGGTGCAGATTCCTAACAAGCTCATGTGATTCTCCCTATTCTTTTACTACCACACCTGAACTTCATGCTCCAGACGAAACCCCATTCTCCTTGCTGCTGTTGGTGGTGAATCTTTGAATTGTAGCGGCTCAATGCCGAAAGTATGTCGTTACAGCAGGTCCACCAGCTGTCCTGGCTCTTCATCTGGAGGTTCCGGAACCTTGCAGAAATAGACTCGAACCAGATCCGGAGCTTCCGTCACCGAATATGACTCGAATCCCTTCTCCTTCGCCATGTCGATCAGAGGTGCCGGCAGAAACGGAGCGGTTAATTCACAGATCTCACCGGGCTGCAGGGAGTTCAGGCCCGACATTACAGTTCCGACCGGCTTCTCGCCTCGTTCCAGAACGGGGCGGACATCGAGTCGCTTTGTGATTCTTGAGGGATCGTGCCATGGGGGCTTGACCGAACAGGGCTGATTCCCTGTTTCCATCTCCTCAAGTGGCGCTTCAATGCCTGCTGCTCTCCGGAGGCTGTTGATCATCTGTTCAATGGGAAGCCCTCCAACTCTGGCGGCTTGCGAAAGGGTAGTTACCTTCGCCACAGTCTTCCGGAGTAAGGGGTTTCGTAGCTTGGCGAATGAGGGGCTCATTTCAAGGAGTTCATCCTCCAACTCGGGGTAAGCATCGAGAAGCTCTCCTACTCGAGTCTCCGGTGTGATCGGCGTCCTTTTTTCCTTGTCCTGGTCCATCACCTAGTCCTCCATGTAGCTAAGCAGGCGCTGTTCGCCTTCGAGTTCCCGTTTGTCGGTAAGATCCTGGCTGACTTCAAGCGTCCCCAGGTAGTTTCCGTCTTCGTCACGTAATGCAAAGTACTCAATATGGATGAATCTCCCTTTCAGGTTGATCCAGAACGGAGCCTGGCTTTGGGTGCCCGCTCGAAAGTCCTTCAGGATCTTTTCAACAATGTGAACACTCGATGGAGGGTGGCAAAGTTGAACCTTCCGGCCCAGAATCGCGCGAGTCCTTGTGAATATCCTTTCCCGCCCCTGCGTAAAGTAGCGGACCGTATCGTCTTTATCGACAAATGTGAGGTCGAAGGGGATGGTATTCAGAATTGCGTTCAGTTCGGATGGCGTAAGGGTTCCTGAAGGGAGCCGAATCCGCTCCTGATCGGTTTCTTCATCTTCCTCGATTGGAGTCGAGGGTCTCCATTCCTCGGTAGGATCAAACAGGCAGAACCCGATCTCCGGAGTCTGTCGATAGACCGAATACCACTCCGTGTCGGAAAGAGCATCCAGGGACATTGGCAAGAGGATCTCTTCCTCGCGAACGATCATATCCTCGATCGCTACTGTGACCGGTTCCAGAATCAAGTCAATTACAGCCTGGGTCTCGCCCGCGGTATCCCCGTCGAGGACTTGCAGGGTCTCCAAAGCAGCCTTGAGCAGTTCACGCACCTCGTCATCCTTTGCCCACATGACGTTGGAAGGCCCGGTTATGCCGTGTTTTTCCAGATAAGGGAAGAGCAAGTTCTCTTTGCGGACATAATGCTTTTCTACATCGGTGAGTGCGTGGAACCGAATTCGGATCTGGTCGAGGATTTCAAGGGCAGGTTCATCCTCCTTGAGAGCGGCCATTTCCTTGAAGAGTTTCTTCAGAGAATCGGTTTCCCAGCCAAGTGCTCGATTCTCTTCTTTGAATGTGTGCACAGGGTGCCCCGGCGGAGCTATTTTTGCTCCTTCATGGCTGATGTTTCCTTTGAGCACTTCTGTGTGAATGTCGCAAAACTGTAGGATTTCTGAGGCCGGAAGACCCTCCTCAATTAATTCCTGTTCAACCTCAACGACTAGCTCGTAAGGGACTTCGCCCATGATTCTCATCAGCTGAGCCCTAACCGCCTCGGGCGCTTGTCCCTGGTGGATTTGAAGCATCAGATGTTTGAGCAGGTCCTTTTTCCTTCTTGTGGTATCAATCAATTCGCTCATTTAATTCTCCCGCTGTTTTTATCTCCGACGATACAGTGACTCTAACACCGCTGCAGTGGAACTGTCATTGACTCATGTCACAGGAGAACTCCAGCGACTCGTAGAGAAGAGAACCGCAGGGGGCTGTTGATTTTCGATTGCCGATTTACGAATTACGAACTACGAATTCGTGGTTCGTACTTTCCCCGTTCGTCATTCGACATTCGAAAATCGTAATCGAAAATGGTTTCGTTCGTCGTTCGAAGTTCGTCGTTCGCACTTTGACAAGCCCCCGAGACCGCGAGACTCCGAGACCGCGAGACCTTTTCCCCCTAGCCTCCAGCTCCCTCTTACCCCCCCAAGGTCAAGGCTCTCAGAGAAGTTCTGCACCGCTCGAGCGTCTGACGCATCTGTTCTGTGTTCTCCCATTCAGGGTCAACAAGTTTCTCCAGCAGGTTCAGCAGCGAGTCGAGTTTCAGGAAGGCCGCCTCTGTTTCCACCACAGTCCGGGCCGGCATGTGGGTGAAACGGTTGTGCAGGGCCAGCAAGTAGAGCAGGTCGAGGCGCTCTGAATGGCTCAGCGCCATGCCCAGTAACCCGTGCACTTTCGCGCGAAGTTCCCTGCAACGCGACATCTTGTCGGTCCATCCCTGGTAAAACTCCAGCCTGAGGCTATCGGTCTCAACCTCACTGAGCAGATCGATTATCTCCAGGAGACCGAGATGCTCCCGGTGTTCCAATCGCGAATCCTTCTGTACATCGATGTCTGACGCCCAGCTGTGGAAATAGTCCTGAACCCACTGGTCGAAGGCTTCCTTATGCGGCTGGAGGCGGATATAGAAGAAGAGACTCGCTGCATGGAAACCCCATGCGACAGGCGCCTTGAGTGCGAGTGGGTTCTCCCTGTCGGCAGCCTCCAGCTCCCAGGCAATCCTTCCGAGACTGTCTAATGCATTAGCGGTTGGGTTGATCGTGTCTAATCCCACCGAAGTCTCCTTCTATTCGTTATAACGTTGCTGGTACATCTGCCTTAAGCGCTCCGCCTCTTCGGGGCTCAAGCCTTTCAACCAGACGTGTTGGGGTTGGTTTAAGTGCTCCCGAACCTTGCGCTCGTACTTTGCCTTCATCGCAGCGCTCTTCGTTCCGGCAGCCTCAATAATCGCGGGCAGGAACTTCTCGTAGTAGTGCTTGGCGACTTCGTACATCCCGTGCCAGTGTGTGTAGTCGGGTCCCATCATGCTGGCACCATGGCGGGCTCTGCGGCCTTCATGATGCCACAACTCCCAGAAGACCCACTGGACGTTGTGTTCGAAAGGAGCGTTCGGGTTCAGCACTCCATCGGCTTTGAGCTCGTCCATGAACTGTTTTGCCGGCTTGGCGAATTTCTCGTTATAAAGAACCACCAAGTCATCGAACTGCTTGTAGAAGTTATTGACGTAGGTATCGTTGTGGCAGTTCAGGCAGGCGCCTTTCATTTTCTGACGCCGTTCCTCCCAGGTAACGATTTGGGCTACCGTCCTGGGGACCGTTATCGGAACCAATTCCTCATTCTCGACAACCTTCTCAAGCGTATCAACTCTGTCGCCCACACTCGGAAGATCTCGGCTTTCGGGGTAGTCTTCCCTAAACCCATCTTCATAAATCACGAGGTTGAGTTTTGAGCTGATGATCGGGCGAAGTGTCCAGCTGATCCGTTCACCAACGTCATGGCTGTTACTTTCGTATTGGCCACTAGGTGTCATGTAGCTGCTGATATGGCAAGTCGCACAAGTGGGGGCGGCAGAATAATCTTTTCCCAGGACCCAGTCGCCATGTTTGTCGAGTGCCATCTGGTCACGATTCGCGTAAAAGGCGATGCCGTGTTTCGATTCGTTGTAGATCTCAATCTGGGGATGATCAGGTCCCATGTGGCACTTCCCGCAGTTTTCGGGAGATCGGGACAGTTTGGCTTCAAACGCGTGACGAGAGTGGCAAGCGTGACAGGATCCTCTTGACCCGTCCGGGTTGAGACGTCCCATCCCCGAATTGGGCCAGGTGTCAGGGTCAATCACGGGGCGATTTTCGTTCCCGGTCGTCATGATACTGCCGTCTTCGTTTTTCAGGAACTTCACGATAGTACCGTGACACTGCCAGCAGCCGCTAACAGCGTCCGCTATATTGCCTGGCATGCCCGCAGCCTTCTCGGCGAGAACGTTATCAAGGCTCGCAAGGATCTCTCCCGCTTTGGCATGATGGCTCTGTGCGAACTCCTGATACTCCCTGAGGTGGCACTCGGCACAATCCTTTGGAGTAACCAGTGCGGCCACGTAGTCGCCTTCGTGGAGCCACGCGTCAACATCATCCTTGTCGGCACCGTGGCAATTCACACATCCGACGCCAAATGCGGCGTGCCGAGATCGGTCCCACTCCATCACCAGCGCAGGTGAATCCTTGCGGTGGCAATCGACGCAACCCTGGTTCTCCGGGGTCACCACCGGGTCTAGCTTCCGCTCTGCTCGAAAGCGCCGGCTTTCCTGAAAGGCGACCACGAGAAGGGCCGCCAGAAAGAAGAAGGACAAAGCTGCAACGATGTAGCGTTTTGTCGCTAAAGTCATATCCCCTCCTAATGGGAAAATGCCTCCCAGACTGTGAGTGTCAGGAAGCCTAGAAAAACGAGGACTCCAAGAGGAACAGCAAGCTGCTCAGTCTGTTTGAATCTCTTGGACAGCCACTCTTCGATGAATGGCCAAAAGAACAAAATGGCGCCCATGGCCATCGTAAGGACTACGCTTACGCGAAGAGAAGTCAGTTTCAGGAGCCTGAAATTGAAGTAGAAATACCATTCGGGCTTGATGTGTTCCGGTGTCTGAGTAGGATTGGCCGGTTCTCCGAGGCTTGCAGGGAAAATCAGGGCTATGATTGTCAGCAGGTACATCATGAGAACGCCAATAAGCAGTTCCGTGGTGGCGTGATCGGGCCAGAAGCGGAAATGTCTCGATTCTTCCGAGATTTGTTCTCCTTCGAAGTGGAGCTCAGTGACTCCGTGAAGCCGAATCAGGAGAATGTGAGCTCCTACAAGTAGCAGAGACACTGTCGGCAAGAATCCGATATGCAGCACATAGAAGCGTGTCAGAGTGTTGGGGCCGATCTCGGGACCACCCCTCAAGAAGGTTCCTATTGCCGGACCGATGAGCGGTACCGCTTCAGCCAGATTGCATGCAACCGTTGCACCCCAGAAGCTCAATTGTTCGTAAACAAGGCTGTATCCGGTAAAGCCAAAGGTGAGAGTTACGCCTAACAGGAGCAGTCCGATCATCCAGTTGAGCTGGCGGGGCTTACGGTAAGCACCGGTGAAATAGACTCGCAGAAGGTGAAGAAAGACGGCGATTATCATGAAGTTAGCTGACCATTTGTGCAGAGATCGGATGTACCAGCCGAAGCGGACATCCTGGGTGATGTGAGCGACGCTCGCATAAGCCTGGTCAGGCGAGGGAACATAATAAAAAGTGAGGGCGATGCCGGTAATGACCTGAATGATAAACAAGTAGAGAACTGTTCCGCCGAGACAAAACCACCATTTCTTGAGGTGGTAGGGAACCGGCTCGGCGCCCGCATGCCGAATCAGTTCCCAATCGAATGGAAACATCTCGGAAACGCGCTCAGCAAAAGCCTTGGAGGTTCCAGCCTCATCCCTGGCCATCAGCTCATCCTCCTTTCCGGGCCTCTGACTTGGACATAAAGTACTCCAGTCTCCGCATCAACGACCAATGGAACCGGAGCCAGACTCTGTCCTGCGTCTGCAGGCGGGCCGGAGATGGCTTTTCCATCCGCATCGAAGATCCCCATATGGCAAGGACACAGGTAGTACCCCTCTTTCTCCTCCCAACGAACCTTACAGCCCAGATGAGGGCAGGTCGAACTGAAGGCTT
>JAUVSF010000104.1 GCA_030597245.1 Acidobacteriota bacterium | reverse complement strand
GTCGAAGCCAACCTTGAAGAAGGTATCCACTGACGCCGGATCTCCATTTCGCGGCTCAAACTGTATAAATCCAGACCCGGTATCGGCACTTTCCCAAACACTGTCGCCGGCATCTCCGTCGATAACAGGTGGCGCGCTGAGCCGAACGGCCCGGATTGACTTGACGTCCTGAGAAAAGACAATCGCATGAACTGAAAACAGAAAAACGACTGTCATGACGAAATTGATTTTCAAGCCGTAACTCCAATTCAATATTGCTTAACTGTTCAAAGCTCTTTTCTTCATTGTCGGAGACCACTTGGAGAGCGGCCAGGCAAGACCCGTCAAAACCGGCCAGAGATTCTGTATTTAAGCCTCTCATTTCTTGCATTTCAATCCTGTGTTTGTCGCGAGACCCCATTATGACGTATTCCCTACCGCTTCCACCATGGTCCACCTGAGGAATTCTTAACCCAGGAGGAACACGTGGTGAGAAGGGTGAGAAGGGGACAGGCTGGTTCTCAGTGAAAAGGGGGCGGCAATCAGCCGCAGTCCAAGAGGTTTCTCGGGGAATCCGGGATCCAACTTGCAGCGAGTGTCAAGCGTGCCTTAACTCGCCTCGTCGCCTTAGAATCGGTGTACGACCGCGACGCGAACTACAAGTTCCTCAGTCCCTTCTTCAAGCAGTGGATTCTCGCCCGATTCGGTTAACTTCTTATGGCATCCACAGCAGCGCACCTGAACGTAAGGGTCTGTGGCTCAAATCGCAACAAGCCCAATTCCCAATTCCCAATTGGGTCCAAACTTCAAACTCCCTTGCAGGAACCATCTAACCTACTGAACCATAGTCGGTTAAAGGATCGAGATATTGAGTTCATTGAATCGACCTTGTTTGGTACTTGGTACTTGGTACTTGAGAGTTGGGGGTTGGGAGTTGGGAGTTGGCCGTGGGGCCGATTTCGGCAACACGCCCGTAAGAGGATGCGGTCATTTCAAGAACCCCGGGTATGCTCTACAATGATCCTAGTGAGATTGCTGCTCTTCTTGATGATTGCTCTGATCGGTGCGTCTGCCTCTAAACAGCACGAAACAGTGCTGATGCCTGGTTTCGAAAAGGGCAGACTGTTAGCTTCCGAAGATTTCTCAGGCACCCTCACCGATTGGCTGACAGAGGGGCTCGTAAAAGCGAGAATTGACAATGGACGCTTGTTCTTTGAGTCGCGGGATCGAGAATCGGAAAACCCTAAGGGCAACATCTGGTGGAAGAAGGAATTCGCAGCTCCATTCCTGCTTGAATTCGAGTATCAGTCCGTGAAGGAGCATGGATTGTCCATGATTTTTTGGAATGCCTCTGGCATCGATGGCAGAGATGTCTTTTCTTGGAGGAGAACAGGCCGCTACCAAGAGTATGTGAACGCCAACCTGGCGGCCTATCATGTTTCATTTCACCGGTTCGGCTCCGGGGTTTCTAACCTTAGAAAGGCTCCCGGATTTCATTTGGTCGCCTCGGCCGCCGATCCAGTCTCGACGGATGACCTGCGCCCGCATAAGATCTCTATTGCGAGCTATGTGGGACACCAGTTCGTCCTGGTTGACGGCAGGCTTGTCCACGACTTCCTGGACGAAGGAAAACCTTGTCTGAACGCAAACGACTGGAATCACCGACTGCCCTGCGATGGTACCGGCGCGTTCCACACTCACGGTGCCATCGGGATACGTCACACACAAAGGCAGCAGGCCTATTATGACAACTTCAAGGTCTATCGCCTTGTGGCTCAAGTGAACCGGTAAGTTCCAGCCCAGTGCAGTCCAGGGCTCGTGGCACACACGGATATGGCCACAGCCCTCGCTTATGATGCCGGATGGTAGTGCGCAGTCAAGAGATAGGTACCGATGTATTGCACTTGCACCGCATCCAGAGCCCCGCCTCGCGGGGCGACATGTGTAGAGCGCAGGGCGCAAGCCCTGGGTTGGCAGCGAAACCCCCATTCGAGTCCCGCCTTGCGGGACGACATGCATCCCGCAGATCCGCCCTCGGTCAACTCAGTAAATCGGGGCGAGAATCCGACCCCTGTCTCATCTGCTCGTTAGTACATGTCAACGACCCTGTCTTCGGGACCCAAGGTCGCGTTGGAATGACCACAGGAACGTACGAGATCAATGCCGGTGCTTGTGGGATTCATGCCGTCCTCCGCACTCAGATCTCCAGGGACCGAACAACCCAGCACTCACATACTGGGCTCGACACATGTCTCCTGCCTCCGGCAGACTCAATCCACACCACCATAGTAGGGATAAGCTAAGAGAGTGTTGCCCCGGAGGAGCGACGCGGCATCCGGCCTCCGGCGGTCTTGCCGGCCGGCAAACTACAAAGAATTTCAAAAGGCCGTCTGGTCACATCTGTCCTTGGCCAGATTCAACTACGTGTTTGTGAAAGTGCCGTGCCCGGAACAGATCGAACGCGCCCTGGTCGAGTAGACGGGTTCCCACCAAACCTTATCTACTGAGTCCTCGCTCAAGAACCTCCGAGTTTATCAGGCAATCAGGGTCGGGCATTTGGCCGGAAAGGACAGCCAGTACGTTTTTCACGGCTCCGATTCCCATATTGCGAAATGAGTTGCGTGAAAAGGCACCGACATGCGAAGTAACAAGGACGTTATCCATCCTTAAGAGAGGGTTGTCGGGCGCCGGCGGTTCCCGTTCGAGGGTATCCAGCCCGGCAGCCGTCAAACGGCCCTCGCGAAGCACATCGATCAAGGCGTCTTCATCGATGACCGCACCTCGAGCGGTATTGACGATATATGCCCCCGGCTTCATTCGTCTGAATTCGTCGCGGCCGATCATTCCCTTGGTCTCGGGAGTCAGCGGGCAGTGGATACTCACGATGTCGGCGCGGGACAACAACTCCTCGAGTGTTGCTGCGGCTCGAACGGGTGGCACAGGTTCCGAGTAAGGATCAAAGGCCAACACTTCCATTCGGAACGGTTGGACGAGTTCCGCGAGACGCCGGGCTATGCGGCCATAGCCGATCAGCCCGAGGGTCTTGGAAAGCAATTCGTCGCCTTGGTAGTTTTCCTTATCCCAGATTCCTCCGCGGAGTTGCCGATCCTGTACCGGGACCTGTCGTACCAATGCAAGCATCAGCGCGAACGTATGCTCGGCCACGGATTCGAAATTCGCCTGAGGGGTGACCATCACCGGAATACCCCTGCTGGTGGCCGCCTCCACGTCGATGCAATCCACGCCAACGCCATGTTTAGAGATCGCGCGAATAGTCCGGGCAGCGTCAAGAACCGCCCTGGTGATCACTCCCTTCCTGACAATTAGCGCGTCAGGTCTGAAGGCGGCCAGCTTTTCGGCGAGTTCGGCAGCGGTTTCAATTCCGGTGCCGAAACCACACAGGCAACCCCGCTCTTTGAGGAGCGCAGCGGCCTCATCGGCGATCGAGGAACCGGTTACGAATATCCGTTCCTGAAGCATAATTATTCTGGACCCTCGCTTTACAATTCCTCAGAACGGGCCAGGAGAATGATTACCTTTCTGCTACAGAATCGCCAACAAAAAAACGAAGGGAATCAGGGGCTTCCGCAGGTGCATATTCTAACAGTCTCCTTCAGATTCCGTCAGAATCGGCCAGGATTGGTCCGAATTTCTATGCTCCCGGCGGCCACCAACTGGCAAGTCACTCAACCACGCAGACGGGAGACATCAATCAATTCTGCAACCTTGATCGGACGCCCTTTCTCGATGGACCGATAGGCTGCGATTCCGATGATGGAACTCATGATACCGGCTCGAGCCCCCGCTCTCTGTTTCAAGGGATCAGGACTATCGGGAATGAACACGTGGTCCCTGATGAGGCTGTCGCTTCCTCCGTGCGAACCTTGACGTCGTGCCAATGGCATCAGCGTTGAGTGGCTTTCAGAGTTTCGCATGAGTCGTACTTCCGCGCGGGCCGGCGCCTCCCACGGCTGCCGGGCGTAATTACGGACTTCCAGTCTGCCTTTGCTCCCATTAAGCGTGATTGTTTGTCCTTCTAGCGGGACACCCGCGTTGAGAGAATAGGTGACGAGGACTTTGTTAGAGTATCGAACCTGGACACTTGTCGTGTCGTAGATGTTGATTGCATTACGATAAACACATCCATCCCTGAAGTACCCGTCTTCCCCTTCACAGTCCACGTAAAGCTTGACCAGGTGGGGATGCTCCGTGATGTCCCAATAATGTCCACAGCTCTCCTTATGGGAACAAAGGCGGCAGTTCGCATGGCGGAAAGGGCCCCGCCGACCATAACGGCGGAGCTCTCCCTGGGCCGAGATCTCCACAGGATCCGCCCCGATCCACCAATTCAGCTGATCAAAGTGATGGGACGCTTTGTGTACCAGGAGTGTCCCAGAGTTCTCTTTGATTCCGTGCCAGCGACGAAAATAGCTGGTTCCGTGATCGTCATCGAGATACTCAGCATAGTCAACCGAGTAGAGTTCACCGATTTCTCCGGCATTCAGCAGTTCTTTGATCTTGGTGGCACTCGTTCCATAGCGTGCGTTGAATGTCACCGCGATGTTCTTGTCGTACTTCTCGCAGGCCGAGATGAGAGCCTTGCTCTGTTCTTCATCCGTCGCAAACGGCTTCTCACAGATCATGTCACAACCGAGTTCCATTCCCCGAATCACGTAGTGAATGTGTGTCGAATCCATCGTCGTCACAATGATCCGATCCGGGCTGACGGTGTTCACCATTTCATCGAAATCGGTGAAAACCGGGATTTCCGAGCCCTTTGCGGCAGATGAACCATCCCCCTCCGTGCGGAGATGGCCGTCCATATCCGCCATGTTCGACCTGATCATGCGCTCTGCGACCTTGACTCGTTTTGGATTCACGTCGCAAAGTCCAACCATCTCGACCTGTTTGGAGTAATCCCTCACTGCCGGTGATCCCCACATTCCGATACCGCGGGATCCCGTCCCTACGATAGCGAGCCGCGTCCGGCTGGGTCCAACAGCAGCGCGAATCTTGGTGGCTGTACCGACAGCAGCCGCCATAGCTGCACTAGATTCCAGGAACGAACGTCTCGTCAAAGTGTTCTTACGATTGTTCATCTCGATGCCTCCCAGGTGAGTCTCTCACAGGCAGTACAGCCACACAAGGGTCATGATTCGAGGCTGGACAGCCAATGTAACAGAAGGCAGAAGTAGCGTTCGAATGCCTTCAGGAGAACAAATTATGCAGAGACGAAGACCGGTCAAAGTCGTTGAACTGTTAAACGTTGCTTAATAGGGCTGAGCTGTTTCAACCGGCATCGTTGATTCGCTTAATCTCCTGTGGCATCGGGAGGAGTCCAGTTGAGAATCCTCCGCGCATTTTTGTTATAGAGGGTCTCGAGACTTCCGGCTTCGAGTTGGAGACCGTAAAGCCTCCACCAGAGGCGTCCCGGAATAAACTCATCGCCGGTTTCCAGAAGGCGCCACCAGCCCTCATACATATGTTGCTCTCGACCCATGTCCGTCCCGAAGACTAACCGCTCAGCGTACTCTTCAAGAAACTCCTTGGCTGTTCTGGGCTGTCGACCGATCTCATAGTCACGAGCTGAAATGTCTAGATAGAGGTTAGGAAATTGCTCGAGTACCTGGGCCAGCGAAGCCAGGTCGTTTCCTTGATTGCTAAGATGGCAGGCGATAAAGGTCGTCTCGAAATGTCTTTCCAGCAACTCGTCCCTGAAGGTGAGAAGAGTTTCATAACTGGGCACATCTTTTCCGTATAGATTGAAGCCCTGGAAGTCCGGAGTGCGTTCCCAGTTGGCTCCTAGTTCTTTCCAGCAGGACGGATGGTCAGCAATGTGCAGGTTGACTGGAATGTCGAGTTCAGCACACTTCTCCCAGAAAGCATCGAGGCGCCGGTCGTTGGGATGCAGACGTTTTTCCAGAGGTAAGTGTTCTGCCGGACTTCCACCGATCCCCCAACCTTTGTCCGAAACCTCTCCGACGCCACGAGCGCCTCGTTCATAACATCGCAACAACTCGGCTACGACACGATCGGGGTAATCGGGTTTCTCAATCTCACTCGTATCCAGCCCACAAAACAGCATGAACCTGTCAGAGTAGTCCTGCAGATAGAGTGCCGCCAAACGGTTGAATTCTTTGCCCGTGGCCCCAGTCAGGATAACTGTAACTTCAATTCCTACCTCATCCATTGTCTTCACCCACTCGGCAACTTCCTCTGGGGTCTTTGCGTAGACATGAGTGTGGACATCGATCACCGGCCACTTAGCCTTGGGAACAGTGGTTTCAGTAACAACGAGCGATGATTCCGGAGCGTAGTCCTTCAACAGAACCTCATCCATGAGTCCCGATTTGACCCGAACACCATACCTGATGACGGCTTCTTCTTTCTGGGCTTCGCTCTCGGGCTCTTGACCGGAGCAAGCGACTATCTGTAAGCAACACAGGATCAGCGAGATGAGTAAACTTGTTTCGATTCGAGTGGGTTTCATGCTTCTTCCTCCTTGCAGGTTGTCACATTACAACGTCTCGTCTTCACCCAGTACGCCCTTGGATCGCAGCGTTGGGATGAGCCACTTTGGATAGATTCCTTCGGGATCGTCACCGGCGATCGCTGCAAACCGTTTCTCCTCGGCTTCGACACGGTCTTGTGCCCAGCCGATCGCTTTTTCTGCCAATTCACTCGGAACAACAATTACGCCATCAGCATCACCTACGATCACATCACCCGGGTTGACGGCAACTCCACCGCAGGAAACCGGCAGGTTCACCTGCCCGGGACCATCCTTGCCCCCACCTAGTGGGCATACCCCGCGGCAAAAGACTGGAAAGCCGGATCTAGCCAGTTCAAGGCTGTCGCGCACAGAACCATCCATCACAAGGCCGGCCAGGCCCTTGCGGATCGCCATCCGCGTAGTCAACTCCCCCCAGATGCCGGCGGAAGCGTCACCGTGCGTATTGATGATCAGTACGTCGCCGGGCTGGGCAATCTTGAGTGCCGCGTGGATCATCAGATTATCGGCGGCGCGGGTTTCGACCGTCACCGCGGAGCCGCACATCTTAGAAGACGGGTTCAGCGGTTTGATACCGGAGTCCATGATGCCCCGACGTCCCATCCCATCACCGATGATCGCCGCCTGAAACTGTCTCAATTCGTCAACAACCTGCTTCGGGACTCTGTCGATCTCAGGAACTATGCAGAAACCGGACCGGCCGTACATCTTCTTGCCCGTTGACATATTTTCCTGCCTTTCTTTGCGCATCTTGGTTGCCAAATGTGAAGTATCAAAGTGTTGTGTTAGAGTCCGCCGAGATTCCTCTCGCCAAAGCTCGCAAAGTCTCGCACAGATCCTCGTCCAGCGGGATACCCGAGGCAGACCGTTCCTCAAATGTGCCTTCCTCGATCTCGCCGGGGAGCAGGACCGGAGCATTGGCTCGGGCCCGCTTGGTGTCTTTGATCAGAGCACAAAACGACTCCATCTGATCGTAGTAGGCCTCGAGACCAAGGATCATGGCGGGGTTGATCGTGATGAAAAAGTGTGCGACATGCTGGCTTTCGCCAGCCTGCTGGAACATCGACTTTACCTGCGTAGCGAAGGCACCTCCAGTGAGAACCCCGGAAAGAATATCGATCGCCAGAGCCAGGCCATATCCCTTATGCCCACCGAAGGGAAGTACGAAACCCTTCAGGGCGGCGATCGGATCGGTGGTCGGATTGCCTTCCGGATTCGCGCCCCAGCCCTCCGGGATCGACTCGCCCCGTTCCCCGGCGGCACGAATCTTGCCCCGGGAGGCAACGCTCATGGCGATGTCGAGCAAAAACGGAAAGCCATCGCGGCGCGGCGCCCCAATTCCGATGGGGTTGTTGCCCACCTTCACCTCCCGTCCACCCCAGGGCGCCATGGTGGTGAACGCGTTGGTACCGATGATGCAGATCATTTTCTGCCTGCATCCGATCCAAAGGTAGGGAGCAATCGCCCCAAAATGGTTACTGTTCAGGCAGCCGACATAGGCGATACCGCTCTCGGAGGCGAGTCGGATTGACTCTGTGAGCCCACGGTAACCGACAACGGGTCCGAGGCCGTCGTCTCCGTCCACGACTGCCACTGCCAGTGACTTGGTCAAGACTTTGATATTCGGGTTAGCCTTCAGGACCCCCTGGCGAATCCGCGAAACATAGGGGACGACCCGCTGGACACCGTGGCTGTCGATCCCCAGAAGATTTGCCCCGACGAGAATTCTGGCCGCGGCACCGGCATCCTCAGGAGGTACACCGACTCGTTGGAACGCCAGTCGCGATAGATCTTCGAGTTCTTCCTGGTCGAGATGTGTCATTTCCTTCTCGTCGGCCCTCGCTGTTCTTGTTGCTGCAGCTGCTTTCCTGCAATGAGCGAGACTATTGTGAGCCCGATGAGCAACAACGACAAGGGGCGGGTCAGGAAAATGCTGAAATCATTCTGGCTCATGAGCATTGCCCTGCGGAATCCAACTTCGGCCATCGGACCGAGAATCACCCCGAGCAGAATTGCCGGCATCGGGAATTCGGCCCGGGTCAGGATGTACGCTGCAAAACCTATGGTAATCGTGACACCGATATCGAAAATGAGCTGGCGTACCGTAAACGCCCCCACCAGACTGACCAGCATCATTCCCGGCGCGAGAAGAAAGGTCGGTACGCGGACGACGCCGGCGAAAAGACGGCTGCCGTACCAGCCCATCGCAAACATTATCAGGTTGCAGAAGAGAGCACCGACGATGAACGTGTAGGTGACCTCACCGTGCTTGGTAAACAGATCGGCTCCAGGTGTCAGGCCGTGGATCATGAGGGCGCCGAGGATAACGGCAGCAACAGCATTACCCGGGACCGACAGGGTGAGCAGAGGTACCAGCGATCCGTTGGACACCGCATTGTTTGCCGCCTCTGCGGCCACAACTCCTTCCGGCGTCCCACGACCGAATTCACCAGGGTCTTTTGCCGCCCGCTTGGCAGCAGCATACCCGACAAAACAGGCGATATTAGCGCCCGCGCCCGGAATGATGCCGATCAGGGTCCCGAGCACACTGGAACGAAGATAGGTTCGTTTCATGCGGGCCATTTCCGGGAACGTCAGCTTCTTGCCACCGGCCCTCTCCGCCCCCGAACTGATCCGGGTAGCGCCCGTACGGATCAGATCTTCCGCCAGGATCAGGCATCTGGGAAATGCGAACAGCCCGAGGATCAAAGGAATCAGTGGGATTCCATCGTACAGATGCACGGCTCCAAAGGTGAACCGCATCTCTCCGGTGATCGGGTCGGCCCCGACGGTTCCCAGAAACAATCCAATCAGACCCGCAATGACGCCTTTAGAGAACGACTGTGGTGAAAGAGCCGCAATGATCGTTAGACCGAATACCGCCAGAAGGCAGTATTCAGGCGGCCCGAACGCGAGAGAGGCGCGTGCCAGCGGAGGGGCGATCAGGAGCAAGACAAGAGCACTGAACACTCCCCCAAAAGCAGAGGCCGAAACCGAGGCCGTCAAGGCCTTGTTGGCCTCACCCTTCTGACTCAAAGGGTAACCGTCATAGATTGTCGCAGCGCCGGCAGAGGTGCCGGGAACACCCAGCAGCACTGCCGTTATCCCCCCACCATACATGGCGCCTGCATAAACACCGGCCAGCATCGGCAGTGCGATCAGCGGGTCCATTCCAAAAGTGAAAGGCACCAACAGTGCGATTCCGATTGTCGCTCCAAGACCCGGGAGTGCCCCGCACAGGATGCCCCAGGCGACTCCGGCCGTCATCGCAGCCAAGGTCAGCGGACGCAACACATTCAGAAATGCCTGCAATAACTCCAATTCACCCCTTTCAGTGCCATCCCAACATCGGCAATCGAATCCCCAGACCGTAACGAAATACCAGAATCAGCGTGAGCGGAACCAGAACCGCTACAGGAAGGTAACGCAGCGCCTGTCTCCCCGCCAGTAGCAACATGCCTGCCGCCATGAGTAACATCCCGCTGACAGCGAAGCCGACCAGTGGTAGCAGAAGGTAGAAAACAATCACCGTTGTAGCAAGCGCTGCCAGTTTAAGGCTAGCTTTCCACTCCGGCGGTTCCGGTATCCACGGACTCTGCCACCGATGGACAAATCTCCGGGCCAGGCCAACCCCGGTAAGAACGAGGAGCACCACCAGAAGAGTTGCGGGGAAGAACTTCGAGCTTGCAAGAACTGAACGTTGGCCGGCATCTCTATCCGGCGAATCAAGAAGCGGCTTTACCTCCACCTGGAGGCGGGCCAGGTAGGCTGCGTATTCCGTGCCGAATAGAGGTGCCAGCGAAGGCGTGATCGAGGCCGCCTCCGCCGCAGCAAGAAATCCTGGCGAATCCAGTGCCGCTTGAATTGCCCTGGTTAAAAACTCCACCCGCTCTGGCGGCGTTCCGGCGGGAACCGCAAACCCCCGGTCGGATCCCACACGGATTTCGTAACCCAAATCCCGGTACGTCGGCACATCTGGAAAGGCTAACCAACGCTCGGCCGCACCACTCACCAAAACCCGCAGTTTCCCCTCACGTACGAGTGACGCGTACTCAGAAAAGCCTCCGGCACCGACATCTATGTGTCCCCCGAGCAGCGCTGCTCTCGAGTCGGCAGCCCCGTCAAAAGGGATGTAGACCAACTCTGCTTCGGTCGCTCGGCGAAACAACTCGTAGTGAACATGATGAGCACCCCAGAGGAAAGTGCCGCCCCAGGTGATCTTACGAGGTTCTCCACGAGCCGCCCGGATCAAATCGTCCAGCGTCTTGAACGGGCTGTCCGCCCGGACCACCAAAACAGAAGGATCCAGGACGATCCTCGCCAACGGTCGGAAACTGTCTTTCAGCCGGTACAGGACATCGGGGCGCGTGAGTTCATGAGTCACAATACTCATCGTGGTCATGGCACCCACCGTGTAGCCGTCCGGTTTGGATGTGGCGAGACGAGTGTAGCCGATCTGACCGCCGGCGCCCGCATGATTCTCGACGACAAACGTCACCCCGGCCAATTCACCGGCGTAACCGAACAATAACCGAGCCAGGGTATCCGTCCCGCCTCCGGCCGGGGTGTGGACAATCACCTTCACAGGCCGGTCCGGATAGGCGGCCTCGATCGGCTGGCACACCGCTATGAGCCCGAGCAGCATGACGGTGATTCGCAGCACAAATCTCTTCAGCTCTGAGCCTCCTTCCGCGGACAACAGCAGCACTTCAAGCAAGCTGTAAAAGGGCCGGATCATGTTCGGCACCGACATGGGGTGTGAAATGCCCATGTGCAGGGAATGGTAGCGGAACTTTCTCGAAACGTCAGCCTCAGGAGGCTGCGGAGAGAGGTTCCGGACCTCGATAAGCCCGTTATCGTTAGCTCAATTAACACTCATCCCAAAGATTTTCCGCAAATCCCAAAACATTTGGAGTGTTTCTCCAAATATGCGATGTGATAGCAATCACATCTGTCGTTAGAGTGTTGAGTTGAAACTAGCGAGGTTGAGGACGTCAACGGGACTCAATCTCAAACCCTTGTTAACCTCTTGGTCCCACCAGAGAGACCGCGGGAGCGCGAATAGGACACGCAATAACGACTGGTCGGTTTTCCTTCTTGGAATCATTCAGTTCATGCTGATTCTGCTGTTCGCAGCAGGCGGTTTCACTGACTCTGGCTCTGGACAGGGTATGGCTGATCCGCCAGGGCGCCTGTTCAAGGGCCCTCCAGAGCATGTGACACCTGGGAAATACGGGG
>JAUVSF010000691.1 GCA_030597245.1 Acidobacteriota bacterium | reverse complement strand
TGGAAACTTGCTGGTCTTGGCCCTCTATTCGATCTACCAGTCAAACAAAGAAAACTTCGCGCAGAAATACATACAACTGCTCGAAGCGGGTGGATCGGATTGGCCTCACGTGCTGGTGGGCAAGATGGGTGTGGACCTCCAGGACCCCGAGTTCTGGCAGTATGGGTTAGGTGAAATTGAGACCCTGATCGGCCGAGCTGAGAAACTAGCGAAGGACTGCGAGTAGGGACCGGTAATCGGCCTGTCCTCCATAGCTTTAGCGAAGGGGGATAATCGGTGATCGGTTGTCGGTGATCGGTTGTCGGAAATGGGTGATCGGTGATCGCGGTGAAGACGGGTTGCCACGAAGGACAGAAACGATTCTTGGGGCTCTTGGTGACTTGGTGGCGAATCTTCGGTACCTATGTCCCCGGTTCTACCCCGATAACCGATTACCGATAACCGGTTTCTAACCGTCGCCATACTTCCGCATTAAGGTCGAAATCAGTATGGCTGTCTCGAGAGCCTGCTCATAATTGAGCCTCGGATCGACTTGAGTGAGATAGGCTTTGGACAGATCTCGTTCAGTGAGTCCCCTTGCCCCGCCGATACATTCCGTGACGTTATCACCGGTGAGCTCGAAATGGACTCCGCCCAGGTAGGATCCCATCTCGTGATGGATCTCGAACGCTCTCTCCAACTCGGCAAGGATTTTACGAAAGTCCCGCGTCTTGATGCCGGATGCCGTGACTTCTGTATTGGCATGCATCGGATCACAACACCAGAGCACAACTTTCTGCTTCTTCCTCACTACCTCGACCAGCGGAGGAAGATGTCGCACAATCTGCTCCACTCCGTATCGGTGGATCAAAGTAATTCGACCCGGCTCGTTTTCCGGATTCAGCATTTCGAGCAGTTCAATGAGCTCCTCGGGACCCAGGGTCCCGTCGATCTTCACACCGATCGGGTTCGCGATTCCCCGGAAAAACTCAACGTGGGCACCGTCGAGGTCACGAGTACGGTTTCCAATCCAGGGAAAGTGGGTCGAAAGGTCATACCAGCCTTCGCGATGAGGCACTCGTCTGGTCTGAGCCTGCTCATAATACAGATGGAGCCCCTCATGGCTGGTATAGAAATCCACCCGCTCAAATTCGTCCACCTGTCCCTCGAGCATATTCTCCAGGAACTGAAGCGAATCGGAAATCATCTCGACTACTCGGCGATACTCCGCCGCTTGAGGAGAATGGGCCACGAAATCCAGATCCCAGTATTCGGGATGATGCAGGTCAGCGAATCCCCCCTCCACCAGACCTCGAATGAAATTCAAGGTAAGTGCGGCTCTTTCGTAACCCCGTAACATCAGCTCAGGATTCGGAATTCTGTCTTCGGCCGCAAAACCGAAGCGATTAATCAGATCTCCTCTGTAACTGGGCAGTGTTTGCCCGGCGATCGTCTCGTTGTACGAGGAGCGAGGCTTGGCATACTGACCGGCAATTCGCCCCACTCGGACCACCGGTCTCTTCGCACCCGAGACGAGCACGAGACTCATCTGAAGCAGAATCTTTAACTTGTTCGTGATGACCGACGGCGTACAGTCGCGAAAGCTCTCAGAACAGTCTCCACCCTGAAGCAGGAAACGTTTTCCAATGGCTGCCTCAGCCAATTGAAATTTCAGGGCCTCGACCTCCCAACTCGTCACCAATGGCGGCAGGCTCGTCAACTCCTCCACAACGCTATCGAGTTCCACTGGATCGGGATACTTCGTCATCTGCAGAATTCGACAATCCTGCCAGGAGGTTGGCGACCACTCGTTCTGAACCAGGTCTTCTTTCACAACTTGGGAGTCTATCAAATCGGTGAAGCTTTAAGAATTCGGGTAGGCGTGGCTACCAAAGGCCGCCTCTAAGCCCGGACGACTACGATGTGAGGGCTTCAGGTAACGACTCAACGAACGACTTGATCTCATTTCGGACCCGGCGATAGTGATCCAGTGCTTCCTCCTCGGTCCTTGCATCCCTGGCCAGTCGAGGGGGATCGTCGAACCCCACGTGTATCACTGTTGCGTCACGGGGAAAAACCGGACAGGTTTCATGGGCGTGGCTGCAGACCGTGATCACAAACTCAAAGTCAATCTCGTTGAGTTCGTCGAGATGCTTCGACCAGTGTTGTGAGATGTCGATCCCTTCCTCCCTCATGACCTTCACTGCGTTGGGATTGAGCCCATGTGTCTCAAGGCCCGCGGAATACGCTTCGATCTGGTCCCCCAGCAAGTGCCTGGCCCAGCCCTCCGCCATCTGACTTCGACAGGAATTTCCAGTACATAGAAAAAGAACGTGCAACTTATTCTTATTCATGTGCAGGTTTCCGCGCGCGAACGAAAGCACTGGCAAACTTCTCATCGATAGCCGGCGCCAACCTCTCAACATCCAGGCCCTGCTCTGCCAGGAATTCGGCGGCATCGGCAGCCCGATAAACCCGAGTAAACTCAATTTCAACATCTTCGAAACCGGCAGCCAGGAGCTTCGAGCGGTACTCACCCTCTTCCAGGGCCCCGGCCATACATCCAATCCAGAGCTCGATACTTCGCCGAATCTCATTAGGGATCTC
>JAUVSF010000654.1 GCA_030597245.1 Acidobacteriota bacterium | reverse complement strand
CGCGGGCCTATATGCTGGCCGCACAACGTCGTTCCCGGGCATATCGTCACAGTATCTTGCAGGACCGCGTACTGCTGGATACTCGTCCTATCGCAAGGTGAAGAACTTTGGATTCCTACTTCAACACCGACATAGCTTCGGTCGATCCTTGCATGAGTCCCGAGGTGGCTGTTTCGACCTACGTGAGAGGAATGGATTTCCACTCCCGCGTAGATTTCAACCTCGTCTTCGATCGAAGACGATTCAATAATCACAGGGTGTTCGGGAGTTCCATGAATCCTGACAAAGCGCCCGATGCGTGAGTTACTCAGACGCACTGCTCCCTGAGCGATCCTTTCTCGAAGCGTCATTCCACCGCACCGCCAATCCAGAGTCTCGTCATCCACCTGGACTCTTTGCCCACAATCCGAACCACTCCCGTTGAACCGCTTGTTAATCAAGTCGTAACCGCCGTTAAGCGCTCGTTCCTGAGCAGCGATGAATCGTTTGATATTTCCCAAATCACCTAGTTCATCGACCTCGACACGAGCAATTGTCCTGCCTTGCTCCGGCAGCCAATGGAGGTAGTGCTTCCCGAAGTCAACTCCGGTGAAACCATTTCTCTGCTGTTCTTCAAGCTCGCGCTTGAACTCCTCGAATGGGCCCGAGGACGTAATCTCGAGGAATTCTTCAGTTCCAAAAAGGTACAAACCGTCGCTCATCCGTTCTAATCGGGTCTCCAGACTCGCCACTGGGACTTGAAGTCGGCCCGCCATCTCTTCCATGCTTGGCTTCTCAACCAACTCTCGTACAATGTCCGGATCTTTTGAATCGGGCATTATCCAACCATAGGTGGCTGCGATGAGGCTGACCGGCTGGAGTTCATCTGCCAAAGTCAGACTGGCTTGCTTCTGCTCGTGGACCGTAACCATTTTCTCGAGATTCAGCATGAAAAACTGATCACAGGGAATGACTAGCGTGTATTTCTTCACGAATCGAGGCCATTCCCGGCGCATCTGAAGAATTGCATCCCGCGTGGCATCGGCACTACCCCTCACTTCCAAATCGAAGCTCGACGGAGTGTATCTAACGTCGACTCCTCCTCTTCGGTATCCAAGCCGATCTCGGGTTTGTTGCCGATTCTCCTTAAGGCGGGTTACGACAATCACCTTGGTAATGCCCATCGACTGGATAGTGTCGAACTGCCAGTCGATCAGCCGACGGCCAAGGAACCGAACGACAGATTTGGATCTAAGATAGCCAGGCGCCATTCTTCCACCCGGAGCCCGGCTTCCGGTACCAGCCGCAAGGTATATAACGCCTACGTCGTCAGATATCACGAAAACTCACCCTCCCGGGAACATATACCTACGGTTACACAATCACTCGCCTCCTCGGCAAACGGGTAGTTCTCGAATACTGGCTGTAAACAGCAATCCTGGGTCAGATCCGATCAATCTGATCTCGTAGCCAAGGTGGATCCGGACTGTGGGCTGCTCGAACAAAGATGAGGTTCGTTCTGCTTTCGCCTGGAAACGTGAACTCCGCTGCATAACTCTCGCGAATACTGGTGGTAGTTTCAGTCTCCTCGCCGACAATTGCAAGTGGGAAGTCTAATCGGGAAGACTGCAAATCTGCCACAAGGCACCAGAAGCACTAGAAATCCAGCACCGAACCTGGACTATTGTAGTTGGATTCTACTTGAGGACTGGAAGTGTGGTGGTTCCCAGGAGGTCCGATGTCCAGATATCTTCAAAGTAACCCATATAGCCATATTTATGGTAATATGGGTTCGTGAAGACAACCATCGAAATTAGCGATGAACTTTTGATTAACGCGAAGAAAAGGGCCGCGGAACTCAGGAAACCGCTGCGGGAGATCATGGAGGAGGCCTTGCGGCGAGAACTGGACCGGATTGAGGTTCGCAGCACTCAAGAACCGAGCATCGACTGGGTCACTGTTGACGGTGGATTGCCGCCAGGCTTGGACGTAGGGAATCGAGAGTCCATGTCGGAATGGCTCCAGCGGGAGAGGCATAGTGATCGCGATTGACACAAACCTGTTGGTCTATGCCCATCGAAGAGCAACTCAGGAACATGAAGAAGCAAAAAGGGTCCTCGAAGAGGCAGCTCAATTACCTTCGGGCTGGGGATTTGCTTTTCCGGTTCTAGCCGAGTTTTGGAGTGTTGTCACCCATCCGAGGGCTTCCGGGCGTCCTTCTGCTCCTGATGAGGCCGGCTCGTTCATCCGATCGCTCGTCGAAGGAGGAAAAGCACAGGTTTGGACTCCAAGGACCGGGTTTGAGAAGAGGTTGATGGCAGCAGCCGGTAAGCTTGGAATCGTGGGTGTAAGGGTGTTTGATTTGCAGATTGCCCTGATTGCCAAAGAGGCGGGAGCCCGTCAGATCTGGACCCATGACTCGAACTTTGCGGCACCGCCGGGGATCAGGGTTCACGACCCTCTTCGGCAGAGATAGGAACAAATATCCGAAAGTCGCGGGCAGGAGGGGCCGATGAATCACCTGCGTGAACTTCCTCAGCTGTGGGATTCACCACAAAGACGCAGTTAGAGGGCTGGGTTTTCGGTTAGGTCTCGAGAAATGAGCGCTAAAGCTCAAACATAATCCCTGCCGTGGGAAGGATGGGAAACTGCTGTGAGGTCAGGTTTCTGATTTGACCTGTCCCAGGATTAACAGAGCCGAACTCGTGGCCCGCGTACCTCACATTCTCCCGATCCGTGAGGTTCACGACTTCGACGAAGAGAGTGATTCGATAGCGATGTTTTGAAGGTGGACGAATAGGGCCACAGGCCGCATGAACACGCTTCCTCGTACCCGGGTTCGAGACCGCACTGTCATTTTGACGCTTCGCTCTCTTCTACTTCTT
>JAUVSF010000741.1 GCA_030597245.1 Acidobacteriota bacterium | reverse complement strand
TTCGCCTGGGCAATCAAAAACAAGGTTAGAAACAGGACAAAAAGTGTTTTCCCCGACATGCCATCCCCTCAACGTTCTCTGTAAGTTCTTTCGATGTTAGCCCGGATGAGAAGATTGTGCCAGAGTCACGACGCCTATGTTCCACCGGATCGGTTCCGCCACATCACTCTTGTAGAGGATCTTCCCCCAACTCGCACCGCCGTCCCTGGTCTGGAACACGCCACGGTCTTCCACAGTCTGCCAGAAGAATGGCCATGAAAGAAGACCTGGTCATCGGTCGGATGACCAACGATCGACGTGCCTCGAACTCCCACCGGGGGTCCGACGAAGCGCCATTCAAAGGCCTCCATGTTGCTGACTTGAGCTGGAAAAAATACACTGTCCCTTTCTTCTCCCTTTCTTCCCCAGCTGGCATTTCTCGCTTTAGCAGGAACGAATGCCCCGGCTTCTTATCGAATGACTCCATGGGTTAAGTAGAATTCTTGAACTTGAGGGTTAACCAGCATTGGGCGGTGTACCTGATGGACGTGTAGGCCGGGCGTTCCATTTACCTCAAGTACACTGAAATGATCGTTCGTTATCAAGACATCCCAGGCAATCTGTGGAACGAAGAAGAGTTCTCGGGCGGCTCGGCAGATCTCGGATTTCAACTCCGACCATTTTGGCAGCGTGAGTCCGGTGATTGGTTCTCCGGTTTCAGGATGCGCATCTACCCATTCCAGTGTCTGGTCATCACCCACGGTCACTGCTCGGCTGAGCTGACCTTTTAGCAGATCAATTTCGGAACACAGCCCGCCAAGGCCGGCTTTCCAGTTGTCAGTCGGAAAGGAGCGGGCTGTTCCGAATCGATGGGCGGCTGCAGCGACAACTGGTGCGTTCTTAGAGTAATTCCAAATCGTCAGGAGTCGGACAGTGTTTGAAGTCCCGGGGTAAATCTTTCGGGCGTAGTCTGCCTGGGAGACGAATTCGGTGATAATTAAGCGACTGGGATGCGACAAAGCACGGGCGACGTCGTCGATGGATCCCCTTTCGCCGTTTATCAAGACAGCGTCACTGGCGCCCGTACCCTCGAGAATCATCAGGCCACACCCACCACGTCCTTTAACCGGTTTGATTACGAGCTTCCCACGAAGGCCGAGTTGCCCGGATACCCATTCCGCTGGGGCGCAAGAGGTGTTGGCTTTAGGAATAATCAGTCTTCCACCCCCCGAAGTCGCCAGTAGGTGAGGATGTGCAAGGTCAACTGACTTCATGAGATGTGGAAAGAACAACTTGTTGTTGAGGAGATAATCGTAGTGTTTGTTTATGTGAGGTGCTCTGACAAACTGAGAGTACTCAGAAACATACTTGGCGTGATCTTGTTCCGGCAGGTCGTAGGTAATCAAGGCAAGTTTTCCAAAACCGTGTTTCCATCCCCAGAGAGTCCTTTTCAAGGGAAGACGGATCGGCGAGCGGATCTGCCTGCCAACGAACTCGAACGCGCGCCATACAGTTCTTATGCGATGAAGAGCCCAATCAAAGCTATCGAACTGAGGTCGGGGCAACTCAAGACTCATCGTTCGACGCTCCGTCCTGCACCCGGGATAAGTAGAGTCGGAATTTACCGGCCTCTCCGGGATGGAATCTCGCTTCAAGCTTGACCCTCACGGTAATGCCATGGCCCACAGCAGCCGTGAGTTTTTTCTCTAGCTGGGCGACTTCCTGATCACCAGGAGTTGAAAACGGAAGGGTCCGAATGATAAGGCAATCAGGCCGTTCCTGTACGACCTGGTACCGGCGCACCCAAGGAGCCAGCTCTCGTAAGTGTTGGTCAATGCTCGAGGCGTGGATTCGTGTGCCGTCAACTCCGATAATTGAATCCAGAATTCGCCCCCGGATGCTGCTGATCGATGAAAAAGAAGAGCCACACGGACATGGGACTGGGCCTTTCGTGACGAGGTCACCGAGCCGATAGCGGATGATCGGCATGGCATACGAATAAAGGGCAGTAACTACCATCTCTCCATCCTCGCCTGGTTGAACGGTCTTTCCGTCACGAAGCACTT
>JAUVSF010000282.1 GCA_030597245.1 Acidobacteriota bacterium | reverse complement strand
CCGGCGACATTGATATCCGTGGTGCTGGGAACGATGTCGATATTGATGATTCCTCAGGTGACATCAGCGTCGTGGACGTAAGGGGCAGTGTGACGGTGGCTGACTCTTCGGGCAACATCTCGGTTGAAGACGTAAGCGGCGACTTTGAGGTCACACAGGATGGTGGCGGCCGGATCAACTATGGGGGGGTCCAGGGGACGGTTTCAATTCCTGAAAAGAAGCGGAAATAGGCTGGCTGGACCTTTCCAGACTGCTCATTCAGGATGCTGTATCGGTCGAGGTCTTCGAGTAAAGGTACCCAACACCGCGGATTGTCTTGATTCGCTCTAAACCCTCACAGCGAGCGCCCAGTTTCTTGCGCAGTTGACTGATGTGATTGTCTATCGATCGATCCAGAGGAGAAAGCTCGCGGCCTAATACTTTTGCCGCGA
Organism: Acidobacteriota bacterium; assembly: GCA_030597245.1. Lineage (GTDB taxonomy): Bacteria > Acidobacteriota > UBA6911 > RPQK01 > JAPXNP01 > JAUWTT01. Next base: position 6,094 of record JAUVSF010000282.1, on the reverse strand, counting down.
GCACTTCGCGGGAAAGCACCCTCCCGGCAGAGCGAAGCATCCGTTCCAGCAGATCAAATTCAACCGCCGTCAACTCTACTGGGGAGTCTCCCCGATTAACCGATCGCGTCCCGGAATCCAACCGAACATCACCAACAATCAACACACCCGGATAACGTCTTGATCCAGGTTCGTCGGCCTCATACCGCGCACGACGCAGAATTGCATGAATTCGGGCCACAAGTTCACGTGGATTGAAAGGTTTCAGAAGATAGTCATCGGCACCCATTTCAAGGCCCACAATTCGATCAACCTCATCACCCCGCGCTGTGAGCATAAGCACCGGGATTCTCGATTTAGCACGTAGTCGCCGCAAGACCTCGAAGCCGTTAATCCCCGGAAGCATTACATCAAGAATCACGAGGTCAAAACCTTGAGACAGAGCCCGCTCGAGCCCTGCTTCGCCCCGGTGGGAGCATTCGAGCTGAAAATGTTCGGGCTCCAGATAGGCCCTCAAAAACTCACAGTGATCAACGTCGTCATCGATGACAAGCAACCTGGCAACTGAAGAGCTGTTCTGATCATCTTGGGTCAACGGTAATCTCCTTCCGCTTAGTACGGACCATTTCGATTGATGTTTCAAATACCTTGTAAAGAACTGTCTACAATAATACCATTTAATCGACATTTCTTTACATATAACTGACGAGATATTGACGTCCGATAGTCTTCTTTTTCAATCTAACTGAGATGAGGACTTGGGCGTGCACTACCTGGACAGGACTGAGGTTTGCTCTGGCAGGCTCGAAGACAAAGACCCTTCAATGATAGAATGGCGCTTCGTATGAACAAGGTTAGAGTACTAGCTGGATTCGGACTCTTGCTGTTAGGAATTGGTACCTGTTGGGCACAACAAGAGTCGGAGGAAAACCAGGTCGATGGCTCCACCGGAGAGGTCATAGGTACAGTAACAGCCCCGGACAGCACTCGACTTCCTGGTGTGAGGATTATCCTGCAGGGAACTCCACTTTCGACCACAACTGATGATTTGGGCAACTTTAGCCTGGTTGGCGTTCCGACAGGGCGCTCGATTCTAGCCGCGTCACTTTCCGGCTTCGCCGACAAGGAAACCTCCATAACGGTACATCCTGGCCAGAGCATAACGGTCGAACTCATCCTTGACCTGGCTGATCTGGAGTGCGAGGTCACCGGCAGCCCAGATTCTCCGCAACTCATGAGTGCAGCGGGGAGTATTGGAGTCGTCGAAGTCCAGCCCAAGCAACTGGCCGCACTTCCCAGTCTTGGTGAAAAAGACTTCTTCCGCTCGCTTCAGTTGATGCCGGGAGTCAGTGCGACTAACGAAGCTTCCTCAGGACTTTTTGTGCGGGGAGGGACTCCCGACCAGAACCTGGTACTTTTCGACGGCTTTACCGTTTACGATGTCGACCACTTCTTCGGCGTCTTCAGTGCCTTCAATGCTAATGCTGTCGAGAACGTGACTATGATCAAGGGAGGCTATGAGTCGAAGTACGGGGAGCGACTTTCAAGCGTGATCGACATGACTGGGAAAACCGGCCGCAATGGGCAACCGGCCTTTGGCGCAGGCATCAGTTTCCTCAGCTTCAATGGATACGCCGATATTCCCTTGGGAAGCAAGGGAGGGTTCATGTTCGCCGGGCGTAAGTCGTTTCAGAGTCCCTTCAGTGACAAAATCCGCGATACCTACAGCGATGCTGGACCGTCTCGGTCACCTGGCGGGCGTGGATTCGAGGGCTTCTCTACGGATCCGGAATCTTCTTTTTATGATGTGAACGCTCGCGGGGTTTATAGCCCAACCTCGAAAGACGACCTGGTGTTCAGCCTGTACCATGGCAAGGATGTCCTGGACAACTCGAGGACGCTGAAGTTCATTCTTCCTTCTTCGGCCGTGGGAGTCGATGACGAGGATTCCGAAGGTTTTCAGGAAATTAACGGCGAGATAGTCAACGTGACGGACTGGGGCAATACAGGAGTCAGCGGAAGTTGGTTCAGGAACTGGAACGACACGTTCTTTACCACTGTGACCTTCGGACACTCCCGTTACTTCAAGGACCGCGAACGACGCACCAACCTCTCAATCAGCGGCGAGGAAGAAGGGGATGGAGACGACGAGCGTCCGATATTTGCCGGTGGATCAGGAGAAAATAACAGGCTTGAGGACTACACACTCAAGCTTGACAGTCACTGGATATTGAACCCTCAGAACAGTCTGGGATTTGGCGCACTCACCACCAATAACTACACCAATTACCATTTCGGTTTTGGCGACGGCCTGGCGCTCTTTGACCGGTTCAGCCAAGGTAACATCTACGCATTCTATATTCAGGACACCTGGCGTCCCTTCACCAAGCTGAGCATAACTCCGGGAATTCGACCCAGCTATTATGACATCACCGGGAAAACCTATTTCGACCCGAGACTTTCTGTCGTATACCATATCAACAACCGTTTTCGTTTGAAGGCGGCAGCCGGGCAGTATCATCAGTTTGCTAACAGGCTCGTCCGAGAGGATCCTTTAGGTGGTGATCAAGACTTCTGGATGATGTCGGATGGAGAACTGATCCCCGTAGGAGAAGCAACTCATTTCATCGGCGGGGTCAGCTATGAAACACAAGACTTCCTTATCGACGTCGAAGTATACCGAAAGGATTTGAGTGGACTTTCCGAATTCGCGTCTCTTAGACCGAGGGGAAGCGACTTCGAAGAGATCAATTTGGACGACCGTTTCTACACGGGGACAGGCAGAGTTGATGGAGTTGAGGTCCTATTCCAAAAGAAGTTCGGAAGGAACACAGGTTGGGTTACATACACGTTAGGTAACGTTGAGTATATGTTTCCTGACATTAGCGAGAATCCATTTCCCGCTTCCCACGACTCGAAACACGAGTTCAAGGTAGTCGATAGTCACAGGTGGAGAAGCTTCACCTTTTCGGGAACCTTTGTCTATGCCACAGGGAAGCCTTTTACGGAACCGGTTGGCATCGAAGAAGTGACCCTTCCAAGCGAACGCACCCTGCAACTGCTTGTACTCGGAGACAAGAACGCGAACAGACTTCCTTCCTACCAGCGACTGGATCTGTCCGCTGCCTGGAATTTCTGGAAAGGTGAGACCCGCCAAGCGGTTGCCGGGATCTCAGCCTTCAATGTTTTGGACCACCAGAACGTCTGGCGGAAAGAGTACGACGTGGTAGGAGACAGTCTGATTGAAACTGACGTCAACTATCTGGGCTTTACACTCAGCGCTTTCTTGAATGTGGATTTCACGATGGCCTCGCAAGGCGGCAACGCCGGACCCGTTTCAAGAGCTACAGTCGCGGGCGCTTCTGCCAGTGGCAAAACAGCTTCCGACAAGAAAGGCAAGGACAAAGAGAAAGTCTTCGATTTCTACGGTACTGTCGAGTCTATGGATAACAAGTCTCTCGTCGTGGACTCCGAGTGGGGCTCAAGAAGTCTTGTGCTTGATGCTGCTACTATCAAAGGGGCGTCCAGTTACGATCCTGGAACAAGTGTCCACGTCTTCTATAAAGAAGAGGGAGACGAACTGCTGGTAACGATGGTTTTTAGACGGATTACTTGAAGTAGTGGCCTCGGGCGAATGCGTAGCGCCGACTTCCAGCCGGAAACAGGCCTGGAAGCCTGGTTGCCCTTCGCGGGTACGGCAGCAAAGATGCCGGCGTTACAATTATGCCCCCCCCCAATGCTTCGCTACACAGTCTGGTGAGAAGGGTGGGGGGGCAGAGGTGCAAGCCGGTTTCTCCTTTCCCTACCCTTCGACCCATTCACATGACAGGTCTTTACGGTCCGGAGACAGATGCTTGACGCTGATTCAGACAGGCACTCCAAATCAGGTAAGGGAGGGCGTTTCTTAATGCAGGAACCAGCATGTCTTTGGGATGAACAGGTGTCGGAAACGAGACTCAGGACGATTCTATCCTTTGGAACGCTTCGTGTATCGGCTTCCAGGAAGAGAAGATTGCTATGACATACAGAGTTTGGATTTTCAGTCTGCTTTTGTTATCCGTATCAGAAGTCGGAGCGCAACGGCTTTTTGAGACAATCGACCCAACCGAAATTGATGAGAGCCTCAAGTTCGATGTTAACAATATCCCCGTCGCCAGGAATGTGCTCGAGACGTCATCACCTTCCATTGGTGCAAACACCATCGATCTGAACTTCTCTCCCAACATTGTGATCACGCCTGACTCATCCAGAGGGTTCGTAAGCTATTCCGGCTCGGACCGGGTCCTTGTGTTCGATCCGAAGACAGGTGAGATCATCAAGCTCATTGAGGTCGGGCCAAACCCAAGTCAGATCACTCTTACACCCGACGGGAAGAATGTGCTGCTTCCATGCGTCCATCTCAAAGAGAACATGCCCACCCTGGAATCCAGCGGTGCACAGATTGCGTCGATTGTGCGGATTGACGTGAACACTCTAAAAGTTCGGAGAACTCAACTGAGTGAGGTATTTCTTTCCTTTGCCAACAACATAGTGTTCTCAGCGGACGGTCGGACCGGATACTTGGCTTCCTTGGTGACAGATGAACTGATTCGATTCGATGTGGACTCCCTGGAGGAATCCGGTCCCCGGCTCGAATTCACGCCAGGAACTCGACCTGCATCAATATCGATGGCGCCCGATTACAGCTTTCTCGCGGTTGTCCTGATCGGTTCGACGAGTCTCCCGCGAGATGAGTTCCCTGATTCAGTCACTCTAGTGGATACAGCGAACTTCACAATCTCAGAACAGCTTGCCCCCCCGACCGGAAGCCACAGCAATCCAGATGACTTTCGTGTCCTCCACGACTTCACCGCAGTTACGATCTTTTCTATTTCGGCTGACGGCCGCTACGGACTAATCGCAGATCAACAGATCAGTAATCTCTCCCCCTTGCCTGAGCTTGCGACCGATCGGGTATGGCTCTGGGACTTTGAGACTCAACAGTTCGCTGACCCAATACCCGTCGCAGGGATTGCTGCCGGTTCCTATTACGCCCCAACAGGAGAATTCGTAGTGGTTGGAGCCCTGGCAGTGTCTCTCGTTGATCCGATTGAAGCGGTGGCCAGAACGGTCTTCCCTACGAGAAGTGATTTCCGATCCCGTTCGAAACCCGCATTCTCGAAAAACGGCAAGCTCATGTACCTGGCCGCTCCCATGACCGACTCGATCCTGGTCATTGACCTTGAAACTCTCGAGGTCCTCAATGCAATCGATGTCGGAGGAGATGTTGAGCGAGAGGTTGGACGGGAGGTAGACGGCGAGCTGACAACCGGGATCATTACCTACTCTTCCGCACCACTTTATCTCTCTTTGGTTCCTGACGGAGAGGTATTGGCGATTGTCAATTTCAACGCGAATACGGTGGAACTGCTTAAGGATACTCAGCGGTTTTTCGTTGCGGAGTTCCTGTCGTCTACCGAGGGTGAGGACGGCGAACCAGGATTCTTCACGGGCCTGGCTCTGACTAATGTGTCGGACCAGGAGGCCGAGGTGGTTCTCAGGGCGTATTCGGGAAGTGGGTTCCTGTTCACCGATGATCCTAGGACCGAAGACAAGGTCGAATTCGAAAACCCCCAAACGTTACAACTGGCTCCGAACACCCAGATGGCTCGGACGCTCGAAGAGTTTTTCCGTATTGACCTCGAGCCCGGGGACGGTGAAGGGGATGGAACTGGAGAAGGAGATGGCGGGGCTGAGGATGAGGAGAACGAGACGGGCTCTCCGGGCACCATAGTCACAGGATGGCTCGATATTGACACGGATCAGCCTGACATAGGAGCGTTCTCTTTGATCGGGGATCGTACCCTGACACGCATGGATGGCAGTGTAGCCATGGAAAACACCCACGAAAAGATCGTCCTGACAGAGGTGCGATATCAGGAAGGCCTCACGACCGAGATCACCGTACTTAACCCTCACTTGACCAATATTCTGGCTCTCGTTCAACTGGTCAATGACAAGGGCCAGTTGGTCGAGGAATTCACCCGGAGACTCCCCCCGAGAACATCATTCACGCGATTCGTCAAGGATCCGGATCCGGACACGAGTGCTGACATTGGAATCTTCCCTGAATCGG
>JAUVSF010000624.1 GCA_030597245.1 Acidobacteriota bacterium | reverse complement strand
GAAAGGGCTACGTCAATGCAGATCAAAGAGTATTCACAGTATTTTTCTATCCTACTGCTCGCCATCACAGCAGGACTTAATGTCTCCTGTATGGCGGCGAAGAACGGTGTGCGGCAATCCAGTGCTACCGTCATGACCGAAGTTGAGCTTCAGTCGAACCTCATGAGTTTCGCCGACCGCTCGGCCAGTATCTTGATCAGCGCTCTCGAGGAGTTTGACACGCAAGGCCCTACACCGGAAGCGCGGAAATTTGTCATGTCCGACATCTCCTATTGTCTGTCTGCTGCATACACCATTGCTGCAGAGCCGAACCCACAGGTAGCTCTCCTGGATCTGACAGTGATAATGACTCTGGGTCGTTTGATCTACGAGGAAAACATCCGTAGGAAATATGGCGATCAGATTGAGCCGCTGATACGAGCGTTCAAGAGTCTTGAGGATGACGTGTGGAGAATCGGCGCCCATATACTGACCTCTGACCAGCAGCAGGAGTTGCGAGAGCTTATCAAGAGGTGGCGTAAAACCAATCCTGATCTGATTGTGTATAACTACATCCGCTTCAGTGATTTTGATGCCGAGCGCCGAACCTCAACACTGGTTGAGAGAAGTAAGGGGGGCGGTCTATTCAAATCGGTTCGTCAGGTCACTGAGGAAGTGGAGGAGACGAGGATGCTGGCGGAGCGCGCCATTTTCCTGGCAACTCGCCTGCCTCTTCTGACCGGACACTTCGCTGAAGTCTGGATGTCGCAGTTGATGGTAAATCCTGATGCCAAACAGGTTCTATCGGATCTGCACCAGCTCGCGGAGCTTTCTGAGCAGCTGGTTGAGGTGACTGACAAGCTGCCAAGACTAATCGCAGATGAGCAGAACCTGATCATTGATCGAGTGATGGAAGATGTGTCTGAACTCAGTGAAAAGACGGTTGATGGCATAATGGGAAAGGTCCGTATCGAGCGGAGTGAGGCCATCGATCAGTTCATGACGCGCCTGGCCACAGAGCGGAAAGAAACGATCAGTGAACTGGCTGCGGAAGAACAACGATTGAATGAGTTGCTTGGGGCCTTACGCCTGGCACTAGCGGAGGGCAATGGACTGGTGTTATCTCTAGATCGGCTGGCCGGAAAGCTCCGACTGGATCAACCGTTGGACGCAGATTCGCCTCCTTTTGACATTCGCGACTACCGCGACACCTTCGCAGAAGCTTCGAAGAGTGCCAGTGAATTCACCAAACTGGTCGAGTCTGCCGATCGATTGGTTGCGTCGGGCGGACTGGAGCAACTGCTTCCGCAGTTCATTGCAGCTCTCGATCGGGCCGAAGAGAAATCTGAAGAGCTGGTCAACCATACGTTCCGCCAGGCCATTCTGCTCATCTTGATCTGGATGCTAGGCTATGTGGCTGCGAGGCTGATGTTTCAGTTCCTTTCCAGGAAGCTTGGTCGCGTTGGGAGTTAACCGTTCCACGCGTTCCACAAACGAGGGGCGGGTTTGACGAATGATTGCAGGAAGCAAGATGAAAGACTCTAAAGTCGGTGAAGCCGAGGCCCTGGGATGGCGCCTGCCGGTTGCACTGGCACTGTTTGGTGTAGCGATTGCGTGTCCGATCGTAGGCACCGCAATCCTGGCTGGAGATTTTTCGGGAACGGTCAAAGCGTTCGCCGGGTTTCTGTACTTCCCGATTCCAGAAGTATTCGATATCACGGCGATTGCAGTTCTGGGAAAACCAGGTTTCGAATGGTTGAAGGGGAAATTGGTTGGATTCCTGGGCCGCTTTGCTCCTCCCGATCAGGTGAGTCGAACCCGTTACACCGTGGGACTGGTGATGTTTGCCCTGCCGCTCTTTTTTGGCTGGTTTCAACCTTACGTCATAGGCTATCTGGCGCCCATTTCGCGTGTCGGTCTCATGTATCACCTAGCCGGAGACCTGCTTTTCATATCCAGCTTCTTTGTGCTGGGAGGCGACTTCTGGGATAAGGTTCGCTCGTTATTCGTTCACGAGGCCAGAGCCGTTTTCCCTCAGGCGGCCGAGCCTCGAAAATACTCTTCGTAAGCCGACACAGGATTGGAGTAGAACATGAATGGTCCCGTGAGCTTTATCAAAACCGTAACCATTGGTGGCCTGTTTGTCTTGTTGCCGGTCATGCTGTTCTACATGATCTTCTCGGAGATCATGGAGGTAGCTGTTGCGCTTGCAACTCCGATTGCCGATCTGTTTCCAGCCGGCACATTTGACGAAACGAAGGCTACCTGGGTGCTGGCGATTCTTCTGATTCTGGGTACGGCCTTTGTACTCGGTTTGATCATGAGGTTTGGTCCGGGAAGAAGGCTGGGCTCCTGGCTCGAAGACACAATTCTCATGCCGCTGCCCGGTTATCGTGCCATCAAGGATCTGACGCGCAGTTTTGCCTCTTCAGAAGCTAAGAAGTTCCAGCCGGCCCTCGTGGCCTCAGGGGACCACCAGCGAGACCTGGGCTATCTGATCGAAGATCATGGCAATGGACTTGCGACAGTCATGTTGCCATTTGCCCCGACACCGCTGGTGGGTTCGCTGAAAGTAGTCCCCATTTCTCAAGTAGAACTGCTGGACATCGACCTGGGAGAGTGGACAGCAGTCCTCAGCTACTGGGGAATCGGTTTACCCGAAGTTCTAAAAGTCGAAGAATCAGAGAGTTGAAATGAATAGGAACTGGGGGCTGGGAACTGGAAACCGGGAGTTGGGAGCTGGGTCTTCTGTAATTACAGTGAGATGAGTATGAGGAAGGGGCTCAAGCAAGAGCTCTTATTGGAAGGAAACGATTTTCACCCCCTCATGGCGCACCCAAACGAATGCTTCCATTCTAACGGGACTGTTGGCCCAACCCTGTCTCCCTTATAGGACTCAATCGCAACTGGGCCTGTCGCAAGGGGCTGACGCCCCTGGCTATTCTCTATCGCGCCTGCCGACGCTGCTTGGATTTCTTTCGGCCCCCGCCGGGCGAAGAAAGGGACAGAGCGTTTTTCTTGAGCACTCGTTGAATTCTGTCACCGGTTCCGATAGTTTCAGGCAAGATGGTTTTTCGCTCACTTTGCCTGTT
>JAUVSF010000093.1 GCA_030597245.1 Acidobacteriota bacterium | reverse complement strand
GTAGCTCGAAGAGCGAAGTCGCAAGGTTGGGCCCATTACGCTAACCGCTGACCGGCTTCGTTTGATGACTCCGTCGCGGCTGCTGTTTGTCCTCTTGACAATCAACACACCATCTTGCTGGTTTGAATTTTCCCGGCTAAAGGATTGCTCGAACCTCGTCGAGCTTGCCGGCGCTCCCCAGCTTCTCGTTCTTGTGGGCGATGAACCTGGCATACTCCGCCATGAAGATGGTGCCTGGCTTTCTCAGATCGAAAACCTCAGGCTTGTCCCTGAACATCTCTCGATGGACCCGGCACCAAACCAGCCTGCCATCGGTATCGATGTTGACCTTGGTTACGCCGAGTCCCGCAGCCCGGGCAAATTGGTTCTCATCCACCCCGCGGGCGCCCTTGAGATCTCCACCTGCGGCATTGATCCTTGCCACCTCTTCTTGCGGCACGGAACTGGATCCATGCATTACAAGAGGTAGACCCGGCAACCTCTTCTGGAGTTCGTCCAGGACATTGAAATGGATCGACTGACCGCCGCTGAACTTGAAGGCTCCGTGGCTGGTTCCAATGGCACACGCCAAGCTGTCAACATTGGTTAGCCGGACAAATTCCTTGGCCTCGTCAGGATCTGTCAGCTTCGCATCAGCCTCGGCAACCGATACGTGCTCCTCGACCCCCCCTAACATTCCCAACTCGGCTTCCACCACGATTCCTTTTGCGTGGGCCGCATCCACAACTTTCTTCGTGATCTCTACATTCTGCTCGAAAGGTTCGTGACTGGCATCAATCATCACGGAGCTGTAGAAGCCGCTTTCGATGCATTCGTAGCAGGTCTCCTCATCGCCATGATCAAGGTGCACCGCCAAAATCGACTCGGGGAAGATCTCATCAGCCATTCTAATCATGGCCTCAAGCATCCGCTTGTCGGCATAGGATCGAGCACCCTTGGAGATCTGGAGGATAAACGGGGCCTTACTGTCGATATTGCCCCGAAACAATCCCATTGTCTGTTCCAGGTTGTTGATGTTATAGGCCCCTACTGCATACTTCCCGTAAGCATGTTTAAAGAGTTCCTTGGTTGTAACGATCATTGAGCTACTCCTCTGATTTATTACTGGTGAGTACCGAGCCGTACCTTAAAAGTCCCCGTCAAGCTTTCTTACTTTCGGAAGCGACCCTTCGGAATGCCGTGAGAAACTGTTTGCGTTCACGGACTCACCAGGGTGAAAGCGTTCCCGCTATGTCAGTGTGAAGCTCCACAGGGTAGGCATTTCACATCGCCTGCCTCAATCGGCGCCTGACCCAGCTGGGCACAGGCAGCAAAGTCGAAAGTATACCACCCTTGTTGATGTCGGCGGATGGGGTTTCACGGACCCGCCTGCAGGTTCGCAGTCAGGTGCCCAGGGATGCCAATATCGGCCACGTCGGTTAGTTAAGAATCGAGTCGATCTCTTTGTCAAAGATCTCTTCGTCCCCTTCAATGAATCCGACGTGGGCGTACAGGATTTTGCCCTCACCGTCGATCAAGTAAGAGGTGGGGAAACTTCTGACTCCAAATACTTTCCTGACGACCTCGGCTCCCTCTTCTCCATTTTCGAGGAATCGATATTCGAGGCCATTCTCCTCGATGAACTGAAGAGCGTTCTCGGTGTCATTGGTCCGGTCAACAACAACGAACTCCAACCCATTACCCTTGTGTTTCTCGTAAATCGGTTTCAAGCGTGGCAACTCCACGCGACATCCTCCTCAGGTAGGAAACCAGAACGCAAGCAGCGTCGCCTTCCCATTGAGGTCCGCGGAGTCGACCTCTTCACCGTCATAATCAAACACCTTGAAATCGGGTAATTCACGGGCGATTCGATGTCGGGTCTCCTCGACGAAATCGGTAAAGCCGTCAGAAGATCCCGTCTCAGCCTTGTAGGCTTCCGCCAATACCTCCATAGCTGCCGGATCACCTAGAATCACCCCCTGGGGACCGAGCCTGGAAATCGCCTCCTTAACCCTGCCAGTCTTCAGCAGCACTTTCCCGTAGTACAGATCGAACTCCTGAGTCGGCCAACCGGAAAAACCAGTGTAGTCAAATTGCGCTGTCTTGCCTGCTTCTTCGAAAAGAGCCAGTGCCTCGTCATCCTCTCCGAGATTCGACTTCGCCCAGGCAAGCGACAGCAAGGCCGCCGATCGCTGCATTTCGACCGACTCCACTTCGCTTTCGTCGAACTCCGGATCCTCGAGTGTCTCCACCAATTTGTCGGCTGCCGCCTCACTGAATTCCCTGGCAAGCTCCCAGTTCTCGGCGGCAATAGCTGCCCTATAGACAGATTCGTCATCCTCTACGACGAACTCAGCCTCCCGCTCCAGTTTTCGCACCAGTTCGCGCAGTTCTTCACTTCGTCCTGCCTCACCCAGTAACTCGATCAGAAGCCTCTGTCCTTCCGCGTTCAATTCCGGATCCCTAAGATGCGACAGTTTAATCTTCACAAAAGCGATAGCAGCATCAGGATCGTTCTTCAGGCCCATGTAGTATTCGGTCGCCAGATATTGCAGAGTCCCCACGGTGTACCCTGTAGAGGGATTCCTTTCCAAAAACGCGAGCCAAAGAGCCGCCTTTTCTTCCGGATCCTCTGTTTTTCCATCGGCATCCATCGTCATCTGGAAGTCTTCGTCAGGATTCTGAGGAATCGCAGCTGTTTTCTGATTCTCTCCACCGCATTGAAGCAGGCCGGCACAACCAAGAATGAGTATGAGCACACCTATCCAACGCAAATTCAACATCTATTCCACCTCCACAACGCACACACTGCTACGAAGCCTGCTGTTCCCCCCGGGCTGCAGGTCGGTCGATTGCAGTACCAAAGATTCTACCAGCTGAAGAGCGATCGCTATGCCGCGAGAGCGGCTCTAATCGCATCCAGGAAGCGAGGCACTTTAAGTTTCGGGTCTCCTTCACCAAGCGTTTCGACCAGAATGTACCCCCGAAAACCCGCCTTACGTATGATCCCGACTATCCTCGCAAGATCAGTGGGAGCCGGCTTGTTTCCAAAGTACATTTGTTCTTTGATTTGCCACGTGACCGCGTAAGGTGCCATCCGCTCAATTTCGGCATAGGGATCCTGAGACCTGAAACTCCCGATGTCGAGGTTCAGAGCAAGCCAATCAGAATCAACACGTTCCAGAATCTCCAACACGTGATCCGGAGTCTTGAGGAAATTGGCGTGGTTCTGAAGCGTCAACACTACGCCATGCTTCTTCCCGAACTCGACGCACTCGGTCAATGACTCAACTACCCAGCCCGTTGCCTCGGCTCTGGTATATCCTTCGGGAAGTTCCTGTCCGGCAAAGACGCGAAGCGTTGGTGCGCCCATTCGAGCAGCCACCTCTACCCACCTTCGGATGTGAGCAATGTCCTTCCGCCTATTCGCTTCGGACGGATCTGCGAAGTTGTTTCTGATCCCCGTTCCACTAATGGCGAGACCATAGGAATAGGCCTTTCGCTTGATTTCATTGAGAAACCGGCCATCCGGTGGTTCAGGAAATCCCGGAAAGTAGTACCCGGTTAGATCTACGGCAGCAAGATTCAAGCTAGCCGAAAAGGCCAAGAGGTCATCCAGCGTCATCTCACCTTGACGAAGCGGCCTGTTGAAGGACTAAGCATTCAAACTCAGCTTGATGTTGGAACCATCAGGCCTCTCAATCCTTCTCTGGGTAGCTCCTTTCGCAAGGGTTAACCCGCATCCGAACATGGCTGCGATGGAGGTGAATATGCCTCGTTCGACAAATTCTCGTCTGGAAAATCTCTTGAACAGACTCAACTTGGAACCCTCCTCCCAATATTATTCAGGTCTTGTGCACATCCAATGAAGGATTACCAGAAAATGATGTACAGAATAATCGTTGCCACGATAACCCCGGCACCCAGTGTTTTGACTGCAGGAGTCGGCCGCATATCAAAGTCTTCTCTTTCCGGAAGGCTTCTTGGCTCCGCCAGCGGCTTAAGCTGTGTAATCACGTACATCACCACCAGAATGACCCCAAAGGTAATGGCCATTCGGTTCAGGAAGGCAATCTCCCCGAATTGCCACTGGAGAAAACCGTATACGGGAACCGTCAGGACAAGCGCGGCCACGCCTGCCTGCGCAGGGGCGCGTTTGAAGACCATTCCGAACACAAATGCAGCCAGGATTCCGGGCGAGATGTAGCCTTGAAACTCCTGAATGTACGTAAAAATCCCCTGAAAACGGGGGTCACCAAGCTGAGGTGCGATCAAACAGCCAAGCAATACGAAGACTCCTGTGGCAGTGCGCCCAGTCCAGATCAACGACGCATCCGAGGCCTCCGGCTTCCAGTGACGCTTAAAGAGGTCCATCGTGAAGATTGTCGAAGCGGAATTCAGCATCGAGGCCAGCGAGCTGATCACGGCACCGGTAATAGCGGCAAAGATGAAAGCTCTCACTCCCGGGCCTACCAGGTTCCTAATCAAGAGGGGGTAAGCTGCGTCAGTTCCACTGTCCCCCGTCATCTGATTCCCGTAAAGCTGGAGAGCCATGATCCCCGGAAAAATGATTACGAACGGAATGATCAGCTTCAAAGAAGCGGCAAAGATGATTCCTAACTGACCTTGACGGAGTGATTTAGCGGCCAGGGTTCTCTGGGTTATGTATTGATTCAAGCCCCAATAGTAGAAATTCGGAATGTGCAGTCCAATCACGAGTGCTGTCCATGGGAGGACCGAGTGGTCGGAAGGAAGAATCATATGCAGCTTATCGGCATTCTGTTCAAAGAAGCTTCCGACTCCACCGACAGCCTCGAAACCCAGATACATGGTGATAGCGCCGCCAATGATGAGAGCACTCCCCTGGAACAGATCTGCCCAGGCAACAGCCTTGAGTCCACCCCAAATGGTGTAAAGCCCCGCGATACACCCAATGATCCACACTCCGTACAGCAGATGTTCAGAATTCCCAAGATCCCCAAAGATCGTCTGAAGTGTAAGGCCTCCCGAATAGATCACAGCCGAGATGGTCACCCCGATGTATATCACCATGGTATAGAACGCCATGATCGCCCGGGCGGCAGGGTTGTACCGGTATTCCAGGTATTCGGGAATAGTGAAGATTCCAATACGCAAGAACTTGGGCAGGAAGAAGATGGCCACAAGTACGAGCGTTACGGCCGCCAGCCATTCATAACTCGCTATCGCCATCCCGGCCACCCCGGCACCCTGCCCTGCCATGCCCACGAAGTGCTCAGTTGAAATGTTCGCCGCGATCAGAGACAGACCAATGAACGGCCACGTCAACCCGCGGCTGGCCAGAAAGAAATCTTCGCTGGTCTTCCCCCGGCGGCTCTTGTACATACTGACGCTGATCACAACGCCAAAGAACGCGACAAACATCAGTACGTCTTGCCAAGTCAAACCAAGCTCGTTCATTTTTCTTCCTTTCTCAGCCGCGAAGCCAAAGCTTGACATACAGAACCATTCAACTCAACTCTTCCTATCTGCACCTTCCTGTTGAAGATCCTGCCCTTTTTGTATAGGTTTGCAGTCTCAGCAAGCGAATTGTGACGTCCCGGTGAGGCAAGGAGCTTTTCGCCAGGTACCGTCTACAAAAGCGAAGGGAATGGACCGTGTCTAAACTCGCAGTCAAAGGCGGACTTCCTGTCCGCTCGGAGTCTTTTTTCCCGTGGCCCCATTTCGATGACCGAGAACTCCGCAACCTGGAAGAAGTGATCCGCAGCAGAACCTGGTTTGCCGGCATGCGGGGTTCGGATCCCGGAACGAAAACCGAAGAATTTGAAAAGCGCTTTGCCGAGTATCACGGGACCCGCTTTGGAGTTGCCTGCGCAAATGGGACAGTGGCCATTGAGATTGCTCTACGAGCTGCAGGAATCGGAACAGGAGATGAAGTCATCGTTCCTGCTCTCACCTTCATAGCAACTCTCAGTGCGGTCCTTCAGGTGAATGCCATCCCCGTCGTTGTCGATACAGAATACGAAACACACTGCATCGATCCTGAGAGGATCGATGCGGCCGTGACTGAACGGACTCGCGCAATCATTCCGGTCCATTTTGGTGGATTTGTCTGTGATATGGATCGAATCGGGGCAATCTCGAAGAAGCACAACCTGGTTGTGATTGAAGATGCCGCGCATGCCATTGGAGCGGTCTGCGGGGGGGAAACAGCCGGGTCGATTGGCGACATGGCTACCTTCAGTTTCCAGGAAAGCAAGACCATGACAGCCGGAGAGGGAGGTATGATAACCACCAGTGATTCCGACCTGGCTGAGAAATGCATCATGTACCGCAGTTGTGGCCGGAAACAGGATGATTCCTGGTATGTGCATTATGTTCTCCCTCTTAATTACCGCCTGTCTGAACTTCAATCAGCCGTCCTTTTAGCCCAACTGGAACGACTCGAGGAGCAGCTACATACCAAGAACAAGAACGCGGCCTTTCTAGCCGGTCGACTTGAACAGATTGATGGTATTGCCGCCGTGCCCGGCGATGGGAAGACTGAGGTAAACGGTTACTACCTCTACCTTCTCCGATACGACAAGACCCGGTTTTCAGGACTTTCACGGGACCGGTTCGTTGAGGCTCTTAATGCGGAAGGCATCCCCTCCCATATCGGATATCCATGGCCGCTGACCAGAAACCCAATGTTTGAAGAGATCCCTCCCGGGCCCAAGGGCTGCCCCTATACCTGCCCCTTTTACGGCGGCTCAGTTCAAATCGCGAACACGCATTTACCAGTCGCTGAGCGAATTTGTGAAGAGACCGTAGTTATCCCTCACGAGGTTCTTTTATCTGCGGAAGCAGATCTGGAAGATATTCCCAGGGCGATCGAAAAGATCCAGAAGAATACACTCGAACTCGTGAGGTGAGAGCAGTGCCCGCGACGCAAGTCTCACCAGGGGAATACTTGGTGCCCTTGGTGGTTTGGTGGTAGTTCTAAGTTCGCACTTCGAACTTCGCACTTCCCTCGGGTTCCCTCGTGTTTTTGTGGTCAATCCCGTCTCCTAACCGCACGTCAGGAGATTCCACAGCTTCCAGCGATGCGCGGGAGCTGAAGCACCCGCCTCCGCATGATCCGCAAACCAAAGGGTTCAGCACGAACCGTGTACCAATCTTGCATCCCACCCAACAACTCAGCACGCATGCGGAGGCACGACCTTTCCTTGTGACGGCGTAGCTCGGAGAGCGAAGTCGCAAGGTTGGGCCCATTACGCTAACCGCTGACCGGCTTCGTTTGATGACTCCGTCGCGGCCGCTGTTTGTCCTCTTGACAATCAACACACCATCTGGTGGTTTGACTGTTCCCTAAGAGGCTGCCGTGAGCACAATCTCAACCACCGGTGCGCGTTCAACCAGTTGCGTCAACTTCTCTTCAGCCAGTTCCGGGTTTAGGACCTCAGCGGGGAGGTACGACACAAGCCATGCCGATCGAGTATCAGCAGTGACTTTGACCCGTTGGCTTCCCGTGATCGGGGCGTCAAGAGGCCCTATCGTATCCAGAAGAAGCGGCTTTTTCTTCAAATTGAATGGACCCCGCAACGATTCATAGCTTTCTCCTTCGTGACCAACTCGCCATGTGAGCGGTGGCTCAAACGTGCCCTGGGACATCACACAGCAGGGTACGGCCAGTTCCGCCGAGAGGCAGTTGTTCAGATCAACCAGGGGATGTATCGCCGGAATCTCGCCACCTTTCAGGAGTCGTCGCAACAGAGCTTCAGAGGAGGGACGGTAACGGCTGGGATCACAGCCGGCCGCTTTAAAGAGCTTTCTGAGCCCGGCAACGGTAGGATCCGAAGCCAGGGACGGGAGTGCGTACCGCGACCGAACCGACTCAGCCAGTTCCGAACGCAGGGCAGCCAGTGTGTCCTGGTCTCCCGAAGTCAGCACAAGTTGTGCCCAGAAAAGGGACCACCCATCTATCAGCTTTTCCACTTTGAAAGGAAGAGGTTTCATTTGGACAGGATTCTACCAGAGGAATGAAAGTTGCTTGAAGAAAAGTCAGAGGCCGTCGAATCAGGGGGAGAACCCAGCGGCCTGCAAAGTTGATGGCTTTTCTGTTTGTGTTTGGGGCAACATGAACCGGGATTTGATGACCAGCGGAGAAGCGGCTGAGTTTTGCTCAGTTACCCGAGACACCGTCTGCAAGTGGGTCCGCTCGGGGCGCTTGAAGGCACAACGTACCGCAGGCGGACATGCCCGGATCGCCAGGGACGATCTGGAAAAGCTGCTAAAAGCCAGGCCTGCCCGAACTGGGACCCGACCTCAGGATGAAAAACGCTTTTATTACTGCTGGGAATTCTATGGGGAGACCAAGCTTTCTTCAGAGTGCCGCGATTGTGTCGTTTATCAGACCCGGACTCAGCGCTGTTACGAGATCGCGAGACGGTTTCCGGACTCCAAGGTGAGGATGACTCACTGTGAAACCGATTGTTCGGAATGTGACTATTTCAAGCTGGTTCACGGATCCGACACAAATATTCTGGTCATTACAGAGAGTGAAGAACAGGCCAGTGCGCTTCGCAGCGGGGCTGAAGCGGCTCCATTCAATCTTGTAGTCGCGACCTGCGAGTACGACTGTTCCTCCCTGCTCAGCGACTTCAGGCCCGACTACATCGTTGTTGACTGTTCATCTGGTCGCAGTCCGGTCGAGAGTATCCTTGAGCATTTTTCCAAAGACTCCAGAATCCGCTTTGCCCGTATCATCCTGGCCGGAGAGCTGGATGGATTGTCTGAGATGTGTGCGTCCAACGTCTTTGCCTGGATGAAACACCCCTTTGGAGTGGAAGAACTGGAGGGATTCCTGGAATCCATGTGGACTCGAGAATCCGGCCGGGAAATCTCCGCTCGATGACCAGTCCATGGCCGGCAAGGCTCTGTGACGTTAGGTCTACACCTCCTGCAGAATGCGAAAGCAGGTTCTTTGCGCGTTGCCTCTATTTCAGGGAAGAAACGAGGTTTCAAATCGGGTGATTTCCCCCTCCCCTTTTCTTCAAACTGAGCTATTTGTCGCACGTTTCTTCTTCTTCTTGGTTTTAGACTTTTTATTTCATTGATGCTCTTTTTGGGCCCTCTTCCGCGATAACCGAGAACGATATTTTGGAAGTTCCGAGATCGCGATTCCAGCGAGAGCTCAATAACGAACCATGAAGACCCCCAGGATGAGGTAGAGAACTATAAAGACAAATGCAGCCACCTCCGTATTGTCGCCTTCACCGACACACTAATGAAACCTCGCTGAGAAATGGCCTTTCGAGCTTGGTCTTCAACCCCCTTACTCGTCAGAAGATCCCTCTCGACCCAGCCACTCGATTTGCAGGATAATCCTTCTGGAAAGGAAGTAGACCCATGAATCAGGTCAGGAATCTGTTACCCCTCTTGTTTGCTGGTTTCCTCGTCTACCCGGGAACAGTTCTTGGGGAGCTCTCTCTTCCTGCAGTTATTTCTGATCACATGGTGCTCCAGCAAGGCAAGGCACTGCCTATTTGGGGCTGGGGTGAACCAGGTGAAACGGTCACGATTAGAATTGGCTTGCAGGTCCAGAAGACGGTCGTGGGAGAGGATGGGAGGTGGAAGGCCTACCTGGATCCATTGAGCCCGGTCAATGAACCACTGGAACTCACGCTCGAAGGGCAGAACACAATCGTAATAGAGGACATCCTTGTCGGCGAAGTCTGGCTAGCATCCGGACAATCCAACATGCAGTTTTCGGTCGGAGCGACGGACTCTGCGGTCGAAGAAATCAGCGCAGCGGATTACCCGTCGATTCGGCTTTTCAAGGTCCCGAGGAACAGCTCCCTGACCCCTGTTGAGACAATTGAAGGGGCATGGGAAGTATGTCGGCCGGAAAGTGTCGCGGATTTCTCGGCAGTGGCTTACTTCTTCGGAAAAGAACTTCACAGGCGCCTCGAAGTCCCTATCGGGTTGATCTCCAGCAGTTGGGGAGGAACGAACGCTGAAGAATGGACCGACATGGAATGGCTCCTTGGGGAAGAGTCCTTTCAGCCAATACTGGATCGGTGGCAACAAACGCCCAAATCGATAAAAAGCCTTTATAGCGAGCCCTCTTCCGTTGAACTGGTGCTGGATGAGGTACGGCTGATACCGGAAGATTCGGAAGGTGAACTCCTGATTGTGGATGATTTCGAAGATGGGGACCTGGTAAACCTCCTCTTCGGTGATTGGGTAGCGCGTCAGGGGACTGGGAAAGCCAGTGTGCTCACTCTGCAAACGCCCGGTTTCGGCGGTACGGAGGGAGCGCTGCGGTTCGAGAGCGATTTTAAGGTCGGTACGACTCCTTCACTTCAGTTAAATTACTTTCCAGGCAGGCTGATCGACTTAAGCGAATACCGTGCTATCAGCTTCGCCGTGCGGGGGAACGGGATCCTTCGTTTTGGTTCACTTCAACCCACTATCACCGATTCCGATAAATACACCTACAAGAAGATTCCTCTGAGCGAAGCTTGGGAGCTCGTCAACATACCTTTCAGCGAGCTGAGTCAGGCTGGGTGGGGGAAGCAGCAACCCTTTGCAGCCCACAGCCTGTCGGGGGCTCTCTTCGAAGTCTTCCCCGTCGGTGAATCCGTTGCAAGACCCCCCGGAGGGCTTTATAACGGCATGATACAGCCTTTAATCCCCTTCGCCAGTCGAGGAGCTATCTGGTATCAAGGCGAAGGTAATGCCGGAAGGGCAGAACAGTATCAAGAGCTCCTCCCAACCATGATCAGATCCTGGCGGAGGGCCTGGGCCCAGGACGAGTTTCCATTCCAGATCGTACAGCTTCCGAATTACAGGAATCGACAGGAGATGCCGACCGAAAGTGATTGGGCCGAGCTGCGAGATGCCCAGTTGAAAACGGCAAAGGGTATGCAGAATGTCGGACTTGCTGTGACGATCGAACTGGGCGAGGCCGACGACGTTCACCCTCGCAGCAAGAAGGAAGTGGGACGGCGGCTCGCTCTTCTGGCACTCGGCGAAACCTACGGCCGGGAAGAGGAGGTTTACTCGGGCCCCATCTTTGACTCCATGACCATTGAGGAGAATAAGATCCGCCTGAGTTTTAATCATATTGGAAGTGGACTCATTGCAGCTGGCGGCCACTCTCTCCGAGGTTTTGCGATAGCTGGAGCTGAACAACAGTTTCACTGGGCGGAGGCAGTAATCGAAAACGCGACTGTTCTGGTCTGGAGCGATGCCGTCCCCAACCCTGTCACCGTCCGCTACGCCTGGGCCGACAATCCTGACTGCAATCTCTATAACCAGGAAGGCCTTCCAGCCTCCCCGTTCAAAACTGATGACTGGCCAGGGGTTACAAGCGGCAGAAAGTAACTGGTAAGGCCCCAGCCGACTCACTCCGCCGCTGTAACCTACTCGGCGATACACTCAGATCAGAGAATTGCATTACAATTAGCGGTCTGTTTTGAATATTTTAGCAACTTCATCTCGGCTGACATCTCTATTCGCTCGTCCATTCCGGCCGACACGGCGAAAGGTCTGGGCACTCAACTGTTCCTGGACAGTGTTACTCTGCCTGGGGACTCTCGCAGCAGAAAATTGGGACGGCTTTCCCCTTCCCCCCTCAACCCCTCCGGTTGAAAGTGTGCGCTATTCCTACAACATGAGGGGCAGCGCGAAGCTCTTGATCTTCTGGATCGGCAAGAGTGGGGTCGGCGGCGGCTGGATCGATCGTATTCAACCTTCCGAGACAGCCGGGGATTCTTGGGTAGAGGGCATACAAATACTGTTCGGCTCTGATCCGGGTGCGGTTCCTGGAGGCCACAACAGGTGGGGTTACTCGCGCGAACTATCCTACTGGAAGAATTCGGGGGGAGATTCGGGGACAGAACCTGGGAGCGCCCGCCTGCAGAAGACGGTCTTTGAAGGGTTTATGACCATTTCCAGGGAGGAATCCGTCGGCGAGGTTGAAAGTAATGGGGAAGATGTCGACTCCGATTTGTCCGCTTTCGAAGCTACCATCAGTCGTGTCACGCCTGAAAGGGCAACGGCAGAACTCAGAAGATTTCGGTCTTCGAGTGAAGTGAGTTATCGAGAGCCCGGCCTGGTGGGGCGGCAGTACCTTGAAGTGGACATCTATCACCCACCCGATATAGACAGAACCTTCGAAAACGTACTTCCTTCTTACAGAATACCGGCAGGCTTTCTGACCACAGTACACCAGTACATCAAAGAAGCGATCAGGGAGTCGACGAACAAACACGCTTTGAACAGTCTGAAGCGAGAAGTCAGAACCTACGTTCATAACGCTTTTCTTTACTCCATCAGTCTCAAGAAGGCGAAGAAACATAAACGAGTCAAACTGGACCGAGACTGGAACATCAGAAATGTCCTGGAACTCAAGTTTGATGCGCGGAGAAAGGGTGCCGCCGACGGCCACAAGTTTTCCATCTGGGTTCCCGTTGAAGGAGACTTGGCAGGAATCCCGATCCGAATCATTGACAAGCCTCGCTGGTGGCTCAAAATCGAACTTACCCTGAAGAAACCGACCCCTTCGGAACCAAGTACAATCTCGGCATCAGAATAGGGTCTCGGGGCCGGTAATCGGTGATCGGCCTGCCCTCCATAGCTTCAGCGAAGGAGGGTAATCGGCCTGCCCTCCATAGCTTCAGCGAAGGAGGGTGATCGGTGATCGGGTTTACCACCACGATCACCAAGAATTACCAAGAGTCACCAGGGGTTTTCCTTGCCCATCACGTTCGGAGGGCGATTAGG
>JAUVSF010000307.1 GCA_030597245.1 Acidobacteriota bacterium | reverse complement strand
TTCAGCGCTATTTCACAAGACCAGCCTGCTGCATCCGCTTAGCCACAAGCCTTGCGACGTCGTCGATAACATTCTTGGCCGAATCCGGGTCGGTGGACTGGCTGATTGCCGACCAAACCAGCTTCGCGTCCGAAATGCGATAGACACTCGCCTCTACATTGACTGTCTTCTCCCATTTCATGTAATCAGGGGCTTGAACCGTCGACCACGCCCATCCGTAATAGCCATAGAAAGAGTAATGAGATGTACCGGGCGAGTACTCCAGGTTGGTGTCAACACCGGTGACCATAAAGACGACGGCGCCATCAACTCCAGCTTTCTCAAGGATTCTCCTCAGGGCTTCTTTGTCCTCTCGACTCTCTTCAGGAATCAGGGAGTATGCGGTAACGCCTTGGGTTCCTTTGGGCAAACGTCTTACAAACTCGTCTTCAGCAATGCGCCGGAGGATCTTATCCTGGCTGGTAGCGATTGCTACTACTTTCGTGAAGGGCTCGGGTTCCACATCCGGGGCTTTCCAGTCAGCCACAATCTTGGTTTTCGGGCCGCAGCCTGAAATCAAGATTAGACTCAGACCGACACAGCAAGCGATGGTTGTACTTCGGATCATCGATTTCCTCAAGATAAGGACGGAGGTAGTCAGACTGGAAAAAAACAAGATGGATGGCTCCAGCCGTCCGCTGGGAGCCATCCATCCATACTTTGGGCGGCACCGAGGGCCAAGTCCTGCGACCACTAACCGTAGTCACACACCGGGTGTGCAATGCAAACAGACCCAGACCGCCTTAGTTCCGTTCTCGGAACTGGTTCCGTTGCTACGGAACGTACAGTACGACCTCGACGCGTCGATTCTCTTTCCGGCCGTCAGCCGTGCCGTTATCTGCGACTGGATTGCTTTCACCACCGCTCTTTGTCTGGATTCGGCTGTCAGCAATCTGGTGCTCCTTGACCAGATAATCCCTCACGGATTCGGCTCGCTTCTGTCCGTACTTGATGTTGTTCTCTTCGTTGCCGCGATCGTCGGTGTAACCCGTCGCAACGGCTCGCAGCTGCGGATTCTGCTGGAGTTTCACTGCAATCTCATCCAACTGTGCCTTAGCTACGTTGTCGATTCGAGTCTTGTTAACGAGAATGATCTCCTTCTCCTTAACCGAGAAGCTCTTGGCGGCGTTTGCTGAGCCACCCCGATCATCCTTGACCTCAACGCTGACCTGGTGTCTTCCACCGGCCAAACCCGTGGTATTGCTCGTGCTAGCAGCACCTCTGTCCGTGCGGGCCGTACCACCGACTTTCCAGGCGTATGTGATCGGATCACCATCCGGATCGCTGGCCTGGGCCTTCGCGCTAACGCTTTCTCCAGCGAACACGTCGGTTTTGGCGAGGGAAAGTGCAACCGTCGGATTCTTGTTCGGACGACGATCAATCGTCACTCCAAAATCACAACTGTCACTCATCCCATCGACATCCGTCACGGTAACACGTGCCGTGTGAGCGCCCACCGTTCGACCCGCAGAACCGAACTCGAAGGTTGGCTGATCATTGGTCACCTTCTGTCCGGCGACTTCCCAAGTGTACGTAAGGGCATCCCCATTGGCATCTGATGCCTTGGCCACCAGCTTTATCGATCCCCCTTCCGTGACAGTACGAGTCGCCGATTCGCAGACAATCGTCGGCGCTATCTTGTTCTTCTCGACCGTCACATCAGCTGTACACGCCACATCATGCTTGCCGTCACTGACCTTGACACCTACAGTGTAGAGGCCTGGCTCCAAGCCGCTCGAGTCGAAAATCGCAGTGCCGTCCGGCTGCGGTTTCAATCGAGTTCCCACCTGAATACGCTCAGTTCCCTGGTAGCCGAAGGTCATGGTCTTTTTTTCCGGATCTACCGCTGCCGGCTTAAATACTGCGGTCTGTCCCTCCGTAATCTTCGCAGGGTCGATCGTACAATTTAGTACCGGAGGCTTATTGGCGCAGCCCACAGCCAACAGCAAAACCACCAAAAACCCGATTCGCACACCCACTGAATCTCGTAACATTGCTCACTCCCTTCCTAAAGCCATAAATCGCTTGGCCTGTATATACCATGGTATTCGCCCATAAGAAAGTCGATAGTCGCCTTCAAGCTTCAGTCTACCCGATTACATCTCCGCATGTCCCACCAGCTACATGCTGCTGCACCCTGCGAATTCCTTCGCTATACAAATCTGATAGAAAAGTAACTAAGATACAGCCTACCAGTTAACAGTGTAAATTACACTCCATTTTCTTTCCACAAACCGAAAGAATTTTCCTGTGGCCCACCCACAGTGTTAGTAGTGCCGCGATTCAGACAACGACTCGACAACTCAAGTGCATCCTGCGGGCTTTCTGATCCCCATCTGTTTCTATTCCTGACGAAGCGTATCTATACTCGTACTGAAATGCGGGCTCTCGGCTTAACAACCTTCTTGTCAGCGGTATTGTCCACTCGACTTTTTTTGCTCGCAAAATTCTTTCCAGCGCTCATCGAATCGGATGAGGCGATTGTTGGCTTAATGGCTCGACACATCCTTGAGGGCGACTTTCCCATTTTCTACTACGGCCAAAACCATATGGGAACATTCGAAGCTTACCTGACGGCGGGGACATTTGCTCTGTTCGGAGCCAGTGCACTCGTCCTGAAACTCACCGTGCCGGCACTATTCCTGATTTTCCTCGCGATGCACTTTAAGCTGGCCGAGGAAGTCTCCGGGAGCCGTTGGGTAGCCTGGATGGCAACGATCGCTGTTGGGATTTCACCGGCGTTCCTGACCGTGTGGAGCCTCAAGTCCAGAGGCGGCTACATGTCGCTACTGCTGTTCGGGACGTGCAGTCTCCTTCTGGCCACCCGGCTGCTCAAGAACGAATCGAATCGCAGGCTGAAACTCTTTCTTCTCGGTGCTTCGATAGGAGTGGCCTTCTGGTCTCATTTCGCGGCTGTGACTTATGCGCTTCCGATCGGCCTGATACTTATTTGGAGATTCCGGGGGGAACTTCTCCGCCAAGGGTGGATCGGAGGTGTCGGGTTTCTAATCGCAAGCGCGCCCGTCTGGGTTTACAACTTCGTCCACCCCCTCGTTTCGTTGAGTCGGCCTATGGCTCGGCAAACCACAATAATCGAGGACTTCGAGAATATTTTTGGGACGGGGTTCCCGATACTGTTGGGAGGGCGCGCTCCATGGAGCATCGGTGGAGGGTATTTTCCATTTTCTGGAGTTCTGGTTGTTGCTGTTTTCCTCGGAGCGTTCGCCTGGTTGGTGTGGCGTCAATTCAGCGAGAAGAACAGTTCCGTCTGTCTGGTTCTCCTTTTTGCATTCATGTTCCCCCTGTTCACCTCGGCCGGCGGCGCAGGCTACTTTATGCTGGAGCCGAGGTATCTTTTCCCTCTATACTCGGTCATCTATATCGTCCTGTTCATGGCTTTACCCCGAGTGAAGCCGAGGATTGGAATGCTGATCTTTCTCATCACACTGAACCTTTACGGTAGCCTCACTCTAAGGGACTACGAGTTCATCATTCCCGGTTACACGGAACCCGTCGGACCACTGATCGAGTTTCTTCACTCTGAAAGGGTTAGATACGCATACGCCCCGTACTGGATCGCTTATCGGCTATCATTCGAAAGCAACGAGGAGATCATATGTTCTCCGCCACCGAGTGATCACGTACGGTACGGACCCTACCTTGCCGCAGTCAGATCGAATGAACCGGTTGCTTACATCAAGCTTCATTCGTCCGGAAACCAGAGAAGCGAGGTAGAGACTGATGTCCCGTCGGGATATGGTGAGTTTAGAGTAGGGGCTTTCGAGGTGTTTCTGCCTCCTGGGTTGAATTAACCAGCGCCAACCTCCGGCAGGTTGAACTGGGAGCTGGGGATGAACCACTAAATCACTAAGGCACAAGAAGATCCTAATAGTGATTTCGTGCTTTAGTGGTTGACCCCTCGTTAACGTCTCGTCAAACCCTATCCGGCATCTACCACGATTGTCTCCTTTCAACCTCCTCTTGACCCCCTGTTCCGAGGCAAAATACAATCACTTCCAAAGGAGACCCGAAATGAAAAGGACCCTGACTCGCCGCAGTTTCATCAACACGCTTGGCGTTGCTACTGTGCCCTTGTTGGCTGGTTGCAGCGCACCTCAGACCAAACAGCCCGCGAAGATTAACAAGAGGGAGGTACTGCTGAGTCTACTCGACGGGAGCAACCAGCAGGCCTACATTCCGGCCGCTTTCTTCCTCCATTTCGATGAGATTTACCATCGTGGGCAGGGGGCCGTTGACAAGCACCTGGAGTATTTCCGTTATACGGACATGGATTTCGTGAAAATCCAATACGAGCAAACCTTTCCACACAGGCCTGAAATCAAAACACCTGACGACTGGGAGAAGATGCCTTTGTACAAGGAAGACTTCTACGAACCGCAATTGAAGGTCGTCGAAGGACTTGTGAAGGCAGCAAAGAAGGAGGCGCTGGTGCTCGTTACGCTCTACTCTCCCTTCATGTGTGCCGGACATACAACCAGCGACGAGATGATCACCCAGCACATCCTAGAGAGCCCCGAAAAGGTGAAGAAGGGAATGGAGGTTATCACGGAGAGCGTGGCACTATTTGTGAGAGGCTGCATCAGAGCTGGTGTCGATGGGTTTTACGCCTCCACACAGGGGGGAGAAAGCAATCGGTTTGAAGACAGTGCCCCTTTCATTGAGTGCATCAAACCTTACGATCTCACGATTATGGAGGAGATCAATCAGTCCTGTATCTTTAACATCCTTCATGTCTGTGATTACAGTGGCGGTTATGACGACCTGACACCTTTCCTCGACTACCCGGGGGACGTGGTCAACTGCAGTCTGAGGGTTGGGTCGGAAGAGATTACTTCGAAAGAGGCCTCGATGATGTTTTCAAGGCCCTACATGGGGGGCATGGAGAGGAAAGGGATCATTGTCTCCGGAAGCAAAGGTGAGATAGAAGGGGCTGTGGAAGACGTTCTGCGGGAAGCCCCGGACCAATTCATGTTGGGCGCAGACTGTACAGTGCCCAGCGAAATTGACTGGGACAACATCCGTACCGCTATTTCGACGGCGCACTCATTTCAGAGGCTGTACCGTGCGAATCTGAATTCCGAGCTTCCTTATGCTCCAGCCTGTTCATGATGTTGACAGAAGGCTGCTCTGCGAGATTCATGTCGTCCCGCGGGGCGGGAGTCCAATGGAGGTTTGGTCGGCCCACCCAGGGCTCACGCCCTGGGCTCAGCGCATATCGCCCCGCTGAAGCGGGGCTCTGGATGCTCGGTGCAGGTTCAAAACATCGGCACCTGTGTTTTGACTCCACGCCGGCACCCGCCTTCGCTCTCCGAGCTACGGCGCGACACGTCCGGCCTCTCCTCCGATTCTCTTACCCGTTGGAGTGATCTTGTCAGCCTGAATGGGCCCGGTACCGGGTACTTCAACGGACTCAGAAATCTCTACAGCGCGAATACCTCTCCCCTGAATTGGGTTGACAACCCATCTCCGAAAAACTGGGTAGTTCTTACCAGCCCCAAGCCCCATCCAGCCCTTCGTCGTTCGAAGTTCGTCGTTCGCACTTCGCACTTCGCACTTTCTTTAGGTTCCCAGCCCCCCATCCGGCCCTCCGTCGTTCGCACTTCGCACTTCGCACTTTCTTTAGGCCCCCAGTTCCCAGTTCCCAACTCCCAACCCCGAAGGAGAGTCCTGTTATTCTAGAAACGATGAAGAGGGTTTCTATTTGCCTGCTCGCACTTTTGACGCTACTGGTCTGCAAGACGCGACCTTTGCAGACTGAAACGAGTGAAGATCATGAAGGCGGCGGAATCATTCTTCTGGACGGGCATTTCGATGACTGGGCCGGATTAACCCCGGTGGCTGTTGATCCGGTGGAAGACGTCGCCTTCGGTGAAATTGATTTTTCAGAAATCAAGGTTAGTAATGACCAGGACTACCTTTACCTGAAAATCGATCTCGGCCGAGAAACCATTTGGCAGAACGAAGCGCTCGCGGCTGGTGGCAACGATGTTCGGATTTACATCGATGGGGCGCCGCGCCCC
>JAUVSF010000507.1 GCA_030597245.1 Acidobacteriota bacterium | reverse complement strand
CCGCTATGCAGCAGGGGCCGCCTACCTGGTCGTGGAAGCACACCGTCTCGACGACATGACACCCTACCTTTACAAGACCGCAAACTTCGGACAGTCCTGGACGCGTCTCGATACTGCCCTGCCCCGCGACGTGTATCTGCATGCTGTAAGAGAAGACTCAACGTTACCCGGCCTGATCTACCTGGGAACGGAGCTCGGCGTCACCTTTTCAAGAGATGACGGCCAAACCTGGAACTCGCTAAGATTCAATCTGCCCACGGTTGCAGTACACGATCTGCAGGTAACAGGAGATTCTCTCGTCCTCGGAACCAACGGGCGCTCAGCCTGGATCCTCGACGACCTGCGACCATTGCGAGAATTGACACCTTCAATCAGGGAAGCAGAGGCTCACCTATTCTCACCGGCCCCGACTACCAGGTGGCGATACCATGACGGGGCGAAGGGCGCGTGGAGCGGCGAAAACCCGCCCAATGGAGCGTCGATCTATTACTGGCTCAAGGAACAGCCCACCGACGAGATTACCCTGAAAATTTATCATGAAAACGGAAAGCTCGTCCGCACCCTGTCCAGCAAGAAGCTTCCCCTCAGTGGGAGTACTGAATACGAAAAGGAAGAGAATGAACTCCTCGAGGAGGGGGTACTTCCCGCCGAACAGGGTCTCAATCGTGCCGTCTGGGATCTAGACTGGAACGGTGCCGAAATGATCAAAGGAGGAGTCCTGGATTACTGATACCCATTGGTAGGACCCCTGGCCGTTCCCGGTAACTACCAACTCCGACTCAAAGTGGCCGATCAGGTTCTTTCGGCAGAACTGAAAGTAGTGTCCGCTCCGAACCAGGCTTTCTCGAATGAAGAACTTGGCGCAGGGCTTGCGTTTGCTCTTCAAGTCCGCGACGCGATCACCGACCTGACGAAAACGGTCCACCGCCTCCAAAGCACTCAACATCAATTGAAAGAACGAAATCAGCTGCTCGCTGAGAACGCGCAAGCGCAAGGCCTGATCGAAGCTTCAAATGGCCTGATCCGGCGACTGGGCGATCTCGAAGCTCGACTTCATAACCCCAAGGCACGGATTTCATATGACGTCCTCGCCATGAAAGGCGGCGCCCAGCTTTACTCCCGACTCGCACCACTTCTTTTGTGGATCAATCAGGGGGACACTCCCCCGACTCAAGGTGCAAAAGAGGTGTTTAAGTCACAGGCGGCAGAACTGGAGAGGTACAAGAAGGAGCTTGGTGAATTGATTGGTACTGACCTGCGAGCGCTAAACCAGGAAGCTGACCGCTCGAATCTCCCAGTTATCTATGTTCAGCCGAACTAAAGGGATTCACCACCAAGGTTCTTTGGAGTGCGGTAGCCTTAGCTGCCGCTTTTCTTCCGGTAACCTGAAGGCACAACTCACCAAAGCGGCAGCTAAGGCTACCGCACTCCAAAAGCGATCCCTCGACTCTTGGTGGTTCGAATCTCCTGTCTAAAACCCGATTCCGATGCCGACGTTAACGCCGATGTAGCCACGGACTCCGCTTCTTCGTGGGCGCGGAGGCGGGTAAGGATAGGGGCGATTCCCTCCATAGCCGCCGTGGTGGTAATGAACCAAACCTGGAGGGGCCACTCGATAAACGGGGACTGCGACAGCATGATTGTGTCGCATCTTGAACCGTCTGGGGGCATGCATTGCTCTGGGGGCAGCTCGGTATGAACGAACCACCTGTCCGGGTGGCACATGAACCACCTGCTCACCGCAGTACTGTGCCTCGGCATGCTTCTTGTGCTTACGTCCTTTTGAGAACGCTACACCGCAGAATAAGATCAGAATCAAGGGAATAAGGAGTGTCAGGATTCGCATTCTCATGATCGTTTCCTCCACTCTATTAGAGAGCAGAAAGTGAGGAAAACGTTCACTGGCCGGAGAAATCCGGAGACTCACCACCAAGGGCACCAAGAAGCACCGGGATACCTTTGAAATGTGGTGGGGCGGCAACGGAAGATCCTCTATTGGGCCCTAGCAGTGGCCTCCAGGTTTCGAGCTTCCTGGCTCAAAGCTCGCACCTTGCCGTCTTCGATGTTAACCGACCAAATGAAGTGGACGTCCTGATCGTTTCCGGTCCATTTACCCGTCAGATCGAGCCAGATTTCTCTGTCGGTCTGCTGGACAACTCGCCAATCAACAAACTCGAGGGTCGAGTACTCGCCCCAGGCCAACTTCCCGGCCACGTCAGATTCCCTGAGAAGCCGGTCAAAAGCTTCCTGGACTTCCGGCGCCGGGCCCGGATCAGGTTCCGGTTCAGCGACGGCCTCTTCTGCACTGAGGGACTCTTCAGAAACGGCCGCGGGCTCCAGCTCTTCATCTCCCGAGCTCGCTGCGCTTGTTGGAGCTGGACTTTCCTCTTCAGTCGATTCCTCAACCCTTCGCTCAGTCGCCTCATTCCGAACGGTCGTCGCAGGTGGATCTTCTGGAGGAACAGGATCTGCAAGCGCTGGAACGCGGTCGCTCGACGAGGAAGTCTGCTGCTGCTGCACTGGTTCAGCTGCCGGCTCTGGTTCCGATTCCGAACTCGAACTGCTCGGCTCAGTCGCTGCCTCCTGTGACCCAGGAACCTCCCCTTCTCCACTTTCCAGATCCCGGGAGTGCACGTCTTCGACAACGTTCGCGAGTTCGGACTCTTGACCTTCGGTCCCCACCTGCCCCGCCTGTTCAAGGCTGGAGGGTTGCGAAACGAAGCTGAACACCATTCCGGCTAGCACGAGACCAAAAAGGACCGGCCATATGGGAAACTTTCCCTTCTTCTGGGTCGTTCTCTCCGCCAGGGCATCGTCGTAGAGAGATGGGCCACGTGACCCGCGCTTTCGGTCAGGGTTTTCCTGGCTGGTTGCCGCCCGGGTGCTCGTGTCTTCAGATTCTCGAGGTTCCTGGTCTTGAGCCTCGGTTTTGTCATTTCCGTTCTGTCGCTCGGGATTGCTCATCGGTCCTTGCTGCCTGCTCTCACGGGCAAACCAGCAGCTTCTTCTCACTCTCTTCTGTTCAAAGCCACGCGGATACCGCCGGAAGTCGCCCTCCGCGAAGCTTGACAGCAATGCCAGTTAATACCCTTTCAAGTATACTTCGATCTGACACTTCGTTGCATCTCGGCTGAAAACCCCTGGGCGACTCTCCGATCAGAACTTGTACCCAATGGGAGTTGCCTTCACGTCTCATAGACTCTTCCTTGACGAGTCTTTCGTTCTTATATAGAGTGCTTCACAAAGCAAGTTCCCGCTTATATAGAGGGGTGATTCGCAAAACAAGAGAGAGGAGCTAGTAATGAAGATTGTATTGACGGTGATCCTTGTTTCCGTGCTGATGATGGTAGCCGCTCCGGCCTATGCGGCTGAAGCCACGCAGATGTGGAAATGCGAGATGGAAGAGGGCGTATCTGAGGCGGAAGTGACAGCCATGGCTCAGGCGTGGCTCAAGGCTGCAAAGACGATGCCGGGTGGGGCGCGGTTTAAGGCCTCTGTGTTATTCCCGGTTGCTGTCAACATGACCGGTCAGACTGACCTCATGTTTGTTGTCGTCGCACCTTCTTTCGAGGAGTGGGGTAAGTTTTGGGATAACTACGCGGGTTCTCCGGCCGAGAAAATGGACAATCTGAATCAGGAAAAGGTCATTTGTCCAGACAGCGCGGTGTGGGAATCAGTCAAAGTTGAATAGACGGTCCCTGGACCGGATTGAAGGGCCGTCAAGTCTGGCGACCCTTCAATCCCTCACTCAGTTCCTCTTTCGCCCGTAAGGCCAATCCAGGCGGCAGGATCGACGGGGAGAGACTGCGCTTTCTCCTGGCTCTGTGTGGTCCTCCCCGGAGGTTGCTGTCTTTCAACACCGAGACACCCGCCGCAGTGACCGTCGGCCAACCGAGGACTCTGCTCTCCGCTCCAGGCCCGCCTAGAATACCTACAGAGGCAGCGGAGCGAGTTCAGGGGGGCAGGTCAAGTATGTGGATCAACAACTGGGGCGGAT
>JAUVSF010000120.1 GCA_030597245.1 Acidobacteriota bacterium | reverse complement strand
CGCGAACTGACTGAGGACGTAATCAAGGAGTGGTTCTACTACTTTTTCCAGTGCACGGAATGTCGTCGATGTTCGGTGTATTGCCCGTATGGAATCGACACGGCAGAGATCACCATGATGGCGCGGGAGCTACTCAATCTGCTGGGTGTTAACGTCAACTGGGTGATCGAACCGGTGGCAAACTGTTTCCGTACCGGGAATCATCTGGGGATCCAGCCGCACGGCCTGAAAGACACGCTGGATTTCTTTGCTGACGATATCGAAGAAGTCACAGGGATACGCATCGATTCCCCTATTAATAAGAAGGGTGCCGAGATCCTCTTCGTGACGCCTTCAGGAGATTTTCTGGCTGATCCGGGAACCTTCACGTGCATGGGATACATGATGCTTTTCCATGAACTTGGGCTCGATTTCACCTGGAGCACGTACGCTTCCGAGGGTGGAAACTTCGGCCTCTTCACCTCGCACGAAATGATCAAGCGCCTGAACGCAAAGATTTACGCTGAGGCGAAGCGTCTGGGAGTCAAGTGGATTCTAGGTGGGGAATGTGGACATATGTGGCGGGTGATGCACCAGTATATGGACACGATGAATGGGCCTGCAGACTTCCTGGAGGTCCCATCGTCCCCGGTGACCGGAACAGTGTTTGAGAACACCGCCTCCACCAAGATGGTTCACATCATCGAGTTCCTGGCTGACGTGATACACAACGGCAAGCTAAAACTGGATCCCAGCAGAAACGACCGTCTCTCTGTAACCTTTCACGACTCCTGTAACCCTGCGCGCGCAATGGGATTGCTCGAAGAACCCCGGTATGTAATCAAGAGCGTATGCCGGAATTTCCATGAGATGCCCGAGAATACGATACGGGAACAGACGTTCTGTTGCGGAGGCGGCGCCGGACTGGGTACCGACGAGAACATGGAAATGAGGCTCCGGGGCGGTTTGCCCAGGGGTAACGCCGTCAAGTTTGTTCAAGAGAAATACGGTGTGAATCGGTTGGCCTGTATTTGTGCGATCGACCGGGCCACTCTGACTACGGTGTGCGATTACTGGGCACCGGGAGTTCAAGTCACAGGGATTCACGAGCTTGTAGCGAACGCAATGGTCATGAAGGGAGAAAAGGAACGAACCCTGGACCTTCGATTGGAACCGCTGAAGGAGGAGGCGGAGGGCGATCATGTATGACGGCAGGAAGATTCTGTTGGGGCTGGTGATCTTCCTGATCGCGGTCACCTTTCCTTTCTGGTTTAGCTGGGTTAATGATAAGTCCGGCTTTGTCCCGGAACCGAAGTTGCCGGAAGGCGAGGAGAATTGTGTCGAGTCGGCTGAATATATGAAAGCTCTTCACATGGACCTCTTGAATCAGTGGCGAAATGCTGTCGTGAGGGACGGGCGTCGAGTTTATGTCTCGAGTTCAGGTAACAGGTACGAGATCAGCCTGACCGGTACGTGTTTGGGATGCCACTCCAATAAGGCAGAGTTTTGCGATCAGTGCCATGACTATGTGGGTGCGAACCCCTTTTGCTGGGACTGTCACATTGATACCTCTGCGTCGCGCGGGGAGGGGAAGTAGCAATGGATGAAAGCAAACGAGGCTTCCTGAAGATAGCTGGATGTTCAGTGTTGGGTGTTTTGGGTGCTGCTGGAATGCGGACCGCCACCGATGTTGGACCCGGGGGAAAAGCGGTGGAATCCTCGACGACGTTGAACGGAAAGAAGTGGGGCATGGTTGTTGATTCTCAGCGTTGCCTCGAAAAAGAGGGTTGTACAGCTTGTATTGAAGCCTGTCACCGTATCCACAACGTGCCCAGCATCGCAGATCCAAAAGAAGAGGTGAAGTGGGTCTGGAAGGAGCCGTTCGAACACTCTTTTCCTACCCAGGCTCATCAATACACGAAGGCTTCACTGAACGAGAAACCGGTCCTTGTCTTCTGTAATCACTGCGAGAACCCACCCTGTGTCCGTGTTTGCCCCACTCAGGCAACCTGGAAGAGGGAAGAGGATGGGATTGTAATGATGGATCAGCACCGTTGTATCGGTTGCCGTTATTGCATGGTCGCCTGCCCTTATGGGTCTCGAAGCTTCAACTGGCAGGATCCCCGCAATGCTCTGCAAGGTGGTATCAACCCAGAGTATCCAACCCGGACGAAGGGGGTTGTCGAGAAATGCAACTTCTGTGCGGAGAGGCTGGCCAAAGGTCAGGAGCCGGCTTGTGTGGAAGCTTGTAGGAAGAGTGCTGGAGCCGGGGCCCTTCTTTTTGGAGACTTGGAGGATCCAGAATCAGAAGTCTCGAAACTGTTGAGTGAAAGGTACAGCATCCAGAGGAAACCCGGTCTGGGAACGAAACCGCAAGTCTATTACCTGGTGTGAGGCGAATATGTTAGAGAAGGCACTCAGAGGCGGTCGTTACTACTGGACGTTAATCGGATTCCTCAGCCTGGCAATGTTCGTCGGTCTTCTGGCTTATCTCTTCCAGATGAGAGAAGGGCTTACCGTTACGGGCCTGAGCCGGGACGTGCCCTGGGGGTTCTACATTGCACAATTCACCTTTCTGGTCGGTGTAGCTGCCTCCGCAGTGATGGTAGTGCTGCCGTACTATCTGCATAACCACAAGTCGTTTGGGAGACTGACGGTACTGGGTGAGTTTCTGGCTATTGCTGCGTGCGGAATGTGCATGTTGTTCGTTTTCGTAGATATGGGCCAGCCAATGAGAGTACTGAACGTGATGCTTTACCCCACGTTTAATTCACTAATGTTCTGGGATTTCCTCGTACTGAGCGGTTATCTTTTGCTCAATGTGGTAATCAGCCAGGTGACTTTTGGAGCCGAAAGGAAAGGGGTGCCGCCGCCAAGGTGGATCAAACCGGTGATTGTGCTGTCAATACCATGGGCGGTCAGCATTCACACCGTTACTGCCTTCCTCTATTCCGGCCTCGAGGCGCGAGCCTTTTGGATGACGGCCATTCTCGCCCCGAGGTTCCTCGCCTCGGCATTCGCGTCCGGTCCAAGCCTTTTGATCATTCTCTGTCTGATTGTCAGACGCTTCACTAAGTTTGACCCTGGGAAAGATGCGATCCGGACCCTGTCACAGATCGTCACGTATGCGCTGGTGATCAACGTGTTCTTTGTCGCGGTGGAACTGTTTACCGGCCTTTACAGCCGCATTCCCGAGCACGTTGAGCATTTTGAGTACCTGTTTTTCGGATTGGAAGGGAAGCATGCACTGGTGCCCTGGATGTGGACTTCACAACTTCTTACCTTTGCCGCCCTGATTGTCCTCCTGATCCCCAAATTGCGGAAAAATGAGAAAATTCTTCTTGTGACTTGTTTCGCGGTCATTAGTTCGATATGGATCGAGAAGGGGTTGGGGATGGTGATCACCGGCTTCATACCTTCTCCTTTAGGAAGTGTGACAGAATATTGGCCAACTCCACCTGAACTTCTCATCTCGTTAGGAATCTATGCGTTTGGTGCGCTGGTCCTAACGGTGTTGTATAAGATCGCTACTTCCGTACGGGAGGAGATTGAACTTGGCTGATGTTCCAGCCGAAAGAAACCACCATGAGGTCGGCTCACGATGTATCCGGTAATGCTGGACGTGAAAGGTCGATCCTGTCTGGTCGTCGGGGGGGGGGGTGTCGCCCTGGGAAAGGTGGAGGGCCTCCTGGTGGAGGGGGGGAATGTGACCGTTGTTTCTCCCCAGGTGATCAATCCTCTCGAGAAGCTGGCGGACCAGGGTGAAATTCGCCTTATCCAGCGGGCCTATCGAGCCGGCGAAGTCGCGGAGTACGCGCTTGGGTTCGCTACCACGAACGATACGCAGATCAATACACAGGTGTACGAGGATGCGGTTGCGGCAGGTGTGTGGGTAAATGTTGCCGACGTGCCTGAGCTGTGCACGTTTTACCTTCCGGCCAGGATCAAGCGGGGAGCACTCCAGCTCGTCATTGCTTCTGCCGGCGGTGCTCCATTCGCCGTGCGCCGGCTCCGACAGGTGTTTGATCGCCTGCTGGGATCTGAGTGGTCGGAGTGGATAGAGGCGGCAACCCGGTTCCGAAATATCCTCAGGGAGCGGGTCGCCGTGCCGGCCAAAAGAGAGAAGTCATTCGACCAGTTCTTCAGTTCGACGGTTGATGCGCGGCGTCTTGTGGTTCATGTTCCTGGAGAAGAGGAAATGGAGGCCTGGCTTCCGGGGAAGTTGGAAGGATCCGAGGCCGGGCGTAGCCCACGGACTGGCATCTCGAAACCCGAAGAGACCCGGCTCACATCGGGATTCGTTTCCCTCGTGGGAGCCGGTCCTGGCGATGCCGGCCTACTCACGGTCAGAGGGCGCCAACGCCTCCTGGCCGCAGATGCAGTCGTCTATGACCATCTGGCCGAAACCGTGATTCCGTGTGAGCTGAGGAGAGATGTCGAACTTCACCCGGTGGGAAAGAAGGCAGGCTACCACCCCGTCCCACAGGAGGAAATTAACCGCTTGCTCATCCGGTTGGCACAGCAAGGGAAACGCGTTGCTCGGCTAAAAGGAGGCGATCCCTATGTCTTTGGCCGTGGGGGCGAGGAAGCGCAAGCACTTTACGAGGCAGGTATCCCATTTGAAGTAGTTCCCTGCGTGACTGCAGCCACGTCAGTTCCAGGTTATGCGGGGATCCCGGTTACACACCGGCAGGAAGTAGTCACGGTCAGTCTGGTGACAGCTCACGAGAGTTCTAAGGAAGGCGGGCCGCAGACTCGCTGGGATCTCCTCGCTCAGGACAAACACTCAACCCTGGTTGGATACATGGGAGTGATCAGCCTTCCTCAGACTGTCGAGCGTCTGCTGGCCTCGGGAATGGATCCTGAGACTCCTGCTGCAATGATTGAGAGGGGAACAACCTCGCGACAGAAAGTGGTGCGAGCCAGGGTAGCAGATCTACCCGGGGCGGTACTCCGAAGCGGCGTGAGACCCCCGGCTCTATTCGTTATCGGTCCGGCTGTAAGACACTCTGAACAGCTTGACTGGTTCGGTTCGCGGCCGCTTCTTGGGGAACGGATACTCACACCTTCAGGTGGAGAGGAGTCTGTTGTGGATGCGCTCGAACTGTCTGGCGCTGAGGTGATCAGCGTGCCTCTGCCGGTAAGTCCTGCTGCACGTATTGTCGTGTCTGCGGCTCCCCTCACGGGCTGCATCTTTCGAACAGCCGATGAGGTGGAAGCACTGGAGGATGAAAGAGCTCTCAGAAACTGGGGGTCCGAGGTAGTTGCGTTCTGCCTCAGTGAAGGGGCGGCAGCTAAGGCTCGGAATCTGGGCTGGGCTTGCGTTGAAGAGGTTTTGGGCGAACCGGCCGGCGAAGAGTTGGTCAAGCGGATTGGTAACCGTCGAGTTGCAGCACAACGGAATTCAGGGATGGAGTAGGGGAGTTAAAGAGCATGGAGATGGTTCCGTATCTAGTAGCTTATGCTGGGCTGGGAGTTTTCATTGTCGCCGTGGTGATGAGAATCGTGATGTGGGTGCGAATGCCAATGCACGTGCGATGGGAGCTCTATCCAGTTGCACATGAGGCCAAGAAAGCGTCTTATGGAGGCTCATACCTCGAAGAAAGCGAGTGGTGGACAAAGCCTCGCGAAGTGTCGCTGGTTGGAGAATTAAAGGTCATGGTACCCGAGATTCTCTTCCTCGTAGCGCTGAGAGAGCATAATCGAAAGTTATGGCTGCACTCATTCCCTTTTCACTTCGGATTGTACTTGATCACGGGCTCGACAGCGCTCATGGTCCTTCAGGGAATCCTTTCGCTTTCCTCCGGCGGAGCAGAGGGCGAAAGCGCACTCGGCTCTTTCCTTTTCTATGCAATTATGGTTTCGGGAGGGATGGGTCTGATCCTGGGGCTCGTCGGTTCACTCGGATTGATACGCAGGCGCCTTAAGGTGCCGGAATTGAGAGACTTCAGTGCTCCCGCCGACTACTTCAACCTGATTCTTTTTGTGGGTGTATTCGGTTTTTCCCTGCTTGCCTTTGCCGCTTTCGGAGCAAGTTTCTTTAAGGGCGTGACTGCCTTTGTGGCCAATCTGATGTTCTTGAACTTGACACCCTTTGGAGCGGGCATTCCGGCCTTGAGCGTCACTACTTCTGTGGTGCTGATGAGTGCCTTGCTCGCATATATACCGATGACACATATGTCGCACTTCATTGGAAAGTATTTCGCCTTCCATTCGATCCGTTGGAACGATGAGCCGAATCTTCCAGGCAGTGACGAAGAGAAGACGATTCAGAAGGCTCTTTCGCAGCCGGTCAGCTGGGCTGCACCGCACATTGGTGCAGACGGAAAGAAGAGTTGGGCGGATCTGGCGACGGAAGGATCTGACGAAGGGGAGACCAAATGAGTTGTTCTTGTAGTTTTGGCGATTTCTCAGAAGGAGAGGGATCGATTGCTCAAATTAAACCGGAAGATCAAAAACCCCTGCCTCCACCATTTGACGATTTGGATGAGGAGCCTTTTTTCGAGCAGCTCTCCGAGGAAGCCAGGAACAAGTATGCCCTTTTGGATGACACAATCGTTGTCAAAATACCTGTCCCT
Organism: Acidobacteriota bacterium; assembly: GCA_030597245.1. Lineage (GTDB taxonomy): Bacteria > Acidobacteriota > UBA6911 > RPQK01 > JAPXNP01 > JAUWTT01. The sequence continues at coordinate 4,451 of JAUVSF010000120.1, read as the reverse complement.
GCTACCGAAGAGGAGGAGGAACGGCTGGTTAATCAGTTTCTGTCTGGTTTTAGGAAGCTGCTAACCGCAGAAAACAACTGGACGTTTCTGGAGCCGTTAATGATCTCCCTGGAGCATTGCGCCAAGTGTCAGACCTGCTCGGACGCTTGTCATATCTTCGAAGAGAGTGGGCGCCATCCTTTATACCGACCGTCTTACCGGTCGGAGATCCTGCGGCGGATCTACTTCAAGTACATCAAGACGGGCTCGACCTGGGTGCATGGGGATATTGATCTGAACTGGAAGACGGTTACGCGATTGATTGAACTGTCCTATCGATGCAACCTCTGTCGCCGCTGTGCACAAACCTGCCCGATTGGCGTCGATAATGCTCTCCTGGCAAGGGAAATCAGGAAGATTGCAAGCCAGGAGATGGGAATTGCACCGAAAGAGCTTCACGAGGTGGGATCGGTACTCCAGCTGAAGGTTGGTTCTTCAACGGGCATGACTGCGCTCGTCGTGAAGGACAATGTTGAGTTTATTGATGAGGACACCACCGAACGAACGGGGATCGAGGTGGAAACCCCATGGGATAAGGAGGGCGCCGATATCCTCTTGATCCACAATGCCGGCGAGATTATGGCTTGGCCCGAGAACCCCGGGGCGTTCGCACTGCTGTTCAATGCCGCCGGCCTGAGCTGGACTCTCTCCAGCGATCTGGCTGCTTACGATGGAATCAACTACGGCGTCTGGTATGACGATATCCAATTTGCCCGGACGGCCCTGAAACATCTCGAAGCCGCGAAGAGACTGAAGGTGAAAAAGATTGTCGTCGGCGAATGTGGTCACGCCCACAAAGCGATTACTGTGATTGCCGACAAGATAGTCACCGGTGATCTGAATATCCCTCGCGAAAGCAGCATGAATATTCTCCGGGACATCGTGCGGGAAGGAAGAATCAAATTCGACAAGAGCCGCAATGACTTTCCTGTGACGCTGCACGATCCCTGCAATCTTGTTCGTCTCATGGGAATCGTAGCCCCACAGCGAGAGGTCATCAAGGCGGTAGTCCCCGAAGAGCGCTTCCGCGAGATGGCTCCACATGGAGTAGACAACTATTGCTGCGGGGGCGGTTCCGGTTTTGCCATCATGTCAGGCCTCAATTTCGAGCATTGGAGACATCGCCTTCCGGGACGACGCAAGTTCCGCCAAATACTCGAGGCGTTTCAGGACGAACCGATGGACATTGAGCATCCGAAGTACGTCTGTGCACCTTGTAGTAACTGCAAAGGCCAGATTAGAGACATCATCAGGTACTACGACGCCTGGGAGACGGCCGGCATCTATTACGGTGGACTCGTAGAGTTGATGGTCAACGCGATGGAAGGCGTCGAACCGAACTATATCGACTGGGAGTGGAGGTAGGGCCGGTGGGAGGTAATCGGCTATCGGCCCGTCCTCCACAGCCTTGGCGAAGGAGGATGAACAGTGATCGAAACTTCGTCGCTAGCTTAATCGTAAGCTTTGTCGTACTTTATGCGTAAAACGACTAAGTTTACGACAAGGCTTGCGACAAAGGGCTGGCAGCGAGCTACGACTACAAACCCAGACATCAACCGCAATGTATCAACTTTTCATCAGGGCGTGACACTCAGTGGGGGAGGATGATCGGCGGGGAAGTAAGTAGTAAGCAGTGGATTCAGGGGCGTGGGGAAGATAAGCTTCTAGCTTGTCACTCTGGAGACCAGAAATCAGGTGACGACCTGGAAGGTCATCTTCCTCTTAATAGCTGCCTGGCACTATCACACGACTGTGAAGAAAATGGGTCAGCACTTCGAGGCGTCGAGGACGACGAGACCTTTGAAGTAGTTGCGGTAGAAACCCCGATCACGAGTAAGAAGACGGTCTGCCTAAAGCCCTCTCAAATCCTTAACGATCTGGTCGCTGGTGCGGGATTCCTTGACAATTCCGTAGACACGCTCAACCGGATCCTCGACGATCTTGGATCCAACCAACCGTCCTCCTTCATCCTGGAAATCGATTACCTGGCCGGCGCGGAGTCCGAGCTTGTCCCGCAGCGCCTTGGGGATTGTCACTTGCCCCTTCTCTGAGACGGTGGTTTTCATACTCTGATGGTAGGGATTTCTACTTCAACTATCAAGAGAAAGGAATGTTTGCCATACGATGAAGAGAGTGCTCAGCTTTCATTTTTCTCCATACCATCGCCCAAGCGCTTGATGTCCAGTAACTAGCAACCGATCAACGACACTCAACTCATTCTTAGTGACTTCGTGTTTTGGTGGTTAGGCCTGTTAACGACCTGGCGGGAAATGCGAGCTCAACTCAGCCGGCTACTCGATTTCAATGTCGATCTCAGGTGGTTCCATGAGAGTGCCATGGACGGGGCACATGCGTATGAGTCGTTGAATCGCAGGTTTTCTGTCTACTGGGAACCCTGTGGGGAGTTCCAGATCTATGACAATACTCTGGACCCTCTTCGGTTTTTCGGCCAGCTGGTAAGTCAGGTACAGGGCCAGACCCTCAGTTGGGCAGTCGAGCGCTTTGCAATAGCGAGCTACTACCATACCAATGCACGCCCCAAGTGAGCCAACCAGCAGTTCCGTTGGGCTCATTCCGAGGTCATGCCCATCGTCATCCAGACCCATGTCGCTGGCCACGTGGTGGCTACGCACCTGGATCTTGAATTCCTGATCTTCGACTTGCTCGATCGTCAAGAGGTCCATAGTGGAGTCCCCGCCTTCTAAACCTTACTGGGCGCAGCTTGTTGTGAACGATTGTCGATGCCCCGACCTGAATGTTCCGCGTATACAAGGGCAACCGTTCGGTACACCATGTGGGCGAACTTGGAGTAGGGCAGATAGATCAGCAGCATGAAAGCCAGAATCAGGTGTATGAAATAGATAATATAGCCGGGCGTCTGCGCTTGAGCGTAGCGCAATGCTTCGGTGAGGATTCCCGTGATACCAACAAGGAAGAGAATCCAGAGAAAGACCCAATCGAAATAGGTACTCTTACCTGCTTCCGATCCTTCCTTGAGCCGGTCCCTAATCGCAATGACACACCCGACAACCAGTGCCAGAGCTCCCAGGTTGGCGAATAGTTTGGCCGGATCGAGAAAAGGGAAGGGATATGGCAGTGGACTTTCGGCCAACGGATTAATAACGTAAAGAACAATGACAGCCCATCCAGAAACCAGAAACAGCGCAAGGAATCCGTAGAATGCCGTCAGATGAGCCTGTCTTCTACTCAGAAGGGCCGTACATTTGCCGAATCGTTGATGAGTCAAAATGTCTTTAACGACTGAGACAAGGCTTGAGCCGAGCGATTTGGCATTCTCATTAGGGTCCGCAGCCTGATCAGCATTTTTCATCGCTTTCCAGAAGCGCATCGCCCCCACGCCCGCCGGCAGAACTGCAAGTCCAAGGAAGAAGGAGAAGAATCCTATCAGCAGCCAGTGGGGAAAGAGGTTGGCGTACTGCATGCCCTCACCATGGTGAGTGGCAAGCCCAAATGCTGAAGCAATCGGATCGCGCAGGATCACTGCCAGAGCGAGCAGCAGTGCGGGTATAAGGGCCATCAAGGGAAGCATCGCTGGTCGGTTAACCCAACTGGCGAGAAAACCCGGTACCGAGTAATGGGCTACCGCCCGTTTGCGAAGAGCAGCCAGGACGTCGCCGGGCCGAGCGCCACGTGGACAGTGAACTGAGCAGTCATTGCAGTTGTGGCAAAGCCAAATATCCGGGTCACTGAAAAGACGGTCCTTTAAACCCCACTGTGTCCAGATCATCTCTTTTCTTGGAAAAGGTCTCTCTTCAGGCGAGAGTGCACAGACGACTGAGCAGGTCGCACACTGAAAACACTTCCGAACATCCTCGCCGCCTGAGTCAACAATCTCTTGCGCAAATGCGAGATCGGGCTGAATCGCAGTGACTTCACTCATGATACTCTGTTCCTTCTGCAGCTCGAGCGTTTGGCAACTCGAACTAGAAACCCTTAAACGGGTTCATACCAATCACATCAATCTCTTCTGCAAAACTATTGATGATCTCCGGCAGCCTGTCGTACTCGGTGATGGAAAGCTCCTCAATACGAACTCTTTCCTCTTCCAGGGCCAGCTGTGTGAGTTTCTCGCGAACATTGTCACCACGCGTGCCCATCAATTCACTGCCTCTGATGAAGTGGCATTGGTAGTTCTCGCCGGATTTGCACCCGATCAGCAGGATTCCGTCAAAGCCCTGGGACAAGGCATCGGCGATCCAGACGATGTTCACCGAACCAAGGCACCGGACCGGTATGAAACGGATGTAGGGGCTGTGTTTTAACCGTTTCAAGCCTGCCGTATCCAGAGCAGGGTAGGCATCGTTTTCACAGAGAAATCCAAGAAGTCGCGGTTTCTCGTCAAATTCGTCGGGAATCTCGACCGCTTTAATCATCGAAGAGACAATGTCTAT
>JAUVSF010000166.1 GCA_030597245.1 Acidobacteriota bacterium | reverse complement strand
TCCATCCCTGTTTCCTGTCGGACGCGAGATCATTCCTGTCCCCACTTTATCGTCTTTTTCCAAGCCGACGCAAGCGTCGGATCTTGCTTGGTTGTTTCCGGTGGAAGCGGTTCCAAGCAGACTTAAGCTCAACCGACGTGCTCGGCTGGGAAGTTGTGGAACCGGTAGAAGTCTCGATCTTCGGTTAACAGAGAGCGGACCCCTGCTTCCCGGCAGAGAGCCACGATCCGGGCGTGCGGTCATGCACGGCCTTCCATTTTCTCGTAAAGCGAATCGCGATCGTCCCAGTTGACTCCGGGCACAAGACGCCCCTTTTTGATCAGCAGATCGAGCTTGAACCGAGAGCGTCTCTGTGGCGGCGGAAGCAGATAGTTGCGAAGCGCCTTTTCAATCAAACGCGTCAGCGTCTCACCCTCCCCGGCCGCACGCTGCTTGGCAGCGCGAATCAGGCGGTCGTCAATATTCAGCGTGGTCTTCATACAGATATCAATACCATCCAGCCAGAAGCCTGCCAACCTGGCTGGCGTTATCCGCCTTTCAGTATCCCCCAATCCCCTGTCAACGCCGCAATCGCAGGTTGCTTTTCCGCGCGTCTGCAGGGCTACTCGCGAGTCGGGTCCAATATTCTGATGCCTTGGAAGCGTGCGAAGTCCCGGTCGGTCGTGCAAACAATTGCACCGTGTTCGAGAGCCAGGGCTGCCAAAGCGGCATCGGTCACCAGCGGGCCCTTGACCTGGGCATCCAGCAGAAGTTTGCTGAGAAGTTCCCAGTACCGTTCACCAGGCTCGAGCAATAGGACTACGGGGATCTCCAGCCAGGAGGAAACGATCTCTTTGGCCTCCTTCATGGTGAGCGGATGCTCGAAGGCGCGCGGGTTCGTGCTGATACGCAGGAAAGCCCAAATGGTGAGCCAGGGCATGCCCACTGGTGTCAGCCCGGAGAACGCTTCTTCCATCCACCGCAGGCATGATTCATGCTGTTCAGCACGAGGGTAATAGGCAAAGAGAACAACATTGGCATCGACAAGCATCATCGGTGAGTCTGCCCTTCGAGTTGTTCCAGCAGGTCGCCAACGTTGTCGAGACTCAAACCAGGGCGAAGTCGTCCCAGATCCCGTGCCTCGACACGAAAGTGTTTACGGTTCCCGCGTTTCTCCTTCGTATTGAGTCCCCGACGCAGGAACTCATTCACGGTGGCTTTGAAAGACGTTCCGCTCTGCCGCATTTCGGTCTTTAGCTTCTCGGCAACGTCGTCCTCAAGAGTCAGCGTTGTTCTCATGCTTTGATGCTATTCAAAAGACATCATTATGTCAATGGTGAAGCAGGAAGAGGGATTCGCGCTGTAGAGGTTTCCGAGTCCGTTGAAGTACCCGGTACCAAGCCCATTCGGCTTGACAAGATAACTTCAAGGGTTAAGACAATCGTAGTAGATGCCAGACCTGTCGCGCCGTAGCTCGGAGAGCGAAGGAGGATGCCGGATGCCAGGGCCCAGTCCCCGGATGGGGTATCACAAGACTCCTGAGCCCCGCCTCGCGGGGCGATATGCGCAGAGCCCAGGGCGTGAGCCCTGGGTTGGCGACACAACCTCCATTCGAGTCCCGGCCCCGCGGGACGACATGAATCCCGCAGATCAGCCTTCTGTCAACGTCATGGACAGGATGGAGCATCCGGAGCATATCTTATCCGCTCGTCCTATTCCGTCAGGCTCCCAAGTTCGCCATCGGCGTTTCTGTCGAGTTCGGGGTGAATTCGACTTGGCACCTTTTCCTCATAACCGTTTTTCACCCACTGACAGCCATTAGCTGGGGTAGACTTCTTTGCTCACCTCCGGCAAGCCGCTCTGCCACTGCGTTTCCCCAACAGGCAAAGCAAGACGCCCGGAAAGTTGATCGGTCCGGGTTGCGACCCAGAGTCGAGTCGCTCCTGGAAATACTCGAGAAGGATCCGTTTCAATCCCCGCCCCGCTTCGAGAAACTCATTGGAGATTTGTCCGGGGCCTACTCCCGACGGATTAATATCCATCACCGCTTGATCTACCAGGTCGTACCCAAAATACGCACAATTAAGGTGCTTCGGGTGTGAACTCGCTACGAATAATCACAAAGTTGTTGAGCTCAACCCACTTGGGTCACATCAGTCTGCACAAGAACCTGGAACAACAACACTATATTTGAACGTGAATGCCTCTCGGAAGCAGCAACTGGCCGACAAGGCCTGCCTGATGTAGCATGGAATGCGGGCCGGGCAGGTCATTGCATTCGCTGAGAATTCGACTTTCAAGGTGTTCGTTGAAGGGCTGAACCTGTTGTCCCTGAACGCAGAGGAGGAATCGAAATGGAAGATCTGGATCGCAGAGGCTTTTTGAAAGGCTCCCTTGGAGCAGCGGCCGGAATCGCAGCTTTGAGCCCTCGCCAGAGTGTTGCGGCGTCCGACAAAGTCGTGATCGGCATGATGGGCTGTGGCGGACGGGGAGTCAGCCTGCTTAAGTACTTCCTGGAAAGAGAGGATATCTACATCAAATATCTTTGCGACGTCGATTCACGCCGTTTCGGCTCGGCACTGGAAGAGATCGACAATGCCGACGCCCCCAGACCGGAATTGGTCAAAGACTTTCGACGCATCCTGGACGACCCTGAGATCGCCGCTGTCGTCAATGCCACCCCCGACCACTGGCACGCCACCGGCACGGTGATGGCTTGTCAGGCCGGCAAAGATGTTTATGTCGAAAAACCTCTTGCCCTTGACATCCATGAGGGGCGCGCCATGGTCTCGGCCGCTCGGAAACACAAGAGGGTCGTACAGGTCGGAACCCAGACCAGAAGCGCTGAGTACGTTCGCCAGGCCAGAGAATACCTGGAATCGGGCAAGCTCGGTGAGGTGTATCTGATCCGGGTCCTTAACATGATGAAACATCCCCGCCGACCACAGGGTCCCGAACAGCCGGTACCGGAAGGCCTGGATTGGGATTCCTGGTGCGGCCCTGCGCCGTTGGCCCCTTACAGTCCGGGGCGCTGGTGGTTTGAGCGCTGGGACTACTCCTGTGGGGGGATCTTTGGCGATGCGATCCACCAACTGGATTTGGCTCGCATGATTGCCGGCCTTAACAGCCCCTCCTCAGTTCATCAGACAGGAGCCGTGCGATACCTGCGAGACGGACGCGAGATCCCGGACACCCAGGTTGCCACCTATGACTTCGGAGAGCTCAGCCTGGCCTTCGAGGCCGGTCTCTGGATGCCCTACATGAAGAAGATCCCCAATTCGATCCGCGATTCCGACCAATTTCCGGAATGGCGATTCTGCAGCACGCACGTGGAGTTCCTGGGGACCGAGGCGATGATGTTCTTCGGCCGTCAGGGAGGAGGCTGGCAGGTCTTTACCGAAGACAATATTGAGCCGATCGTCTCGACATACGGGCGGCAGGCAGACCACGAACATATCGAGACTTTCATCGACTGCATTCGGACCCGTGAAAAACCGATCGCGGCTGTAGAGGAGGGTCATCGTTCCACGCTGCTGGCGCATCTTGCCAACATCTCTTATCGAGTCGGCAATAAAATGCTGCTGTTCGACTCCGAGCACGAGAGGTTCACCAACTGTGACGATGCCAATCGATTGCTTAAGCGGGAATACCGCAAACCCTGGGTCTTGTCGTGATCCGGAAACGACTGTACGGGTCGATGGAGCTGCATCCTTTAAGACGAATTCCCCACCTTTTTCTGCTCGGAACGGTTCTTCTGGGAGGGTCCGCGGCGCAGATCAGCGATGTTTCCGTGCGACGAGAAGTCACTAAGCTGGGTGGCCCCTACCTGGCCGTCTCATACCGAATTGAGGATCCGGAACTCTCACCCCAACGGCCCGACTACGTCTTCATTCGCTACAGCCGGGACGCCGGAAAGACCTGGCAACTCCTTCCCCCGGAGATCCTCTCGGGGAACGGCCACGGCATCGTCACCCGGGCGGGCAAGAAGGAATCGATCCTCTGGGGAGTGGACGAAACCGGTTTTCCTCCCCCCGACCGTGTCGCATTCCGGATTCGAGCCATCAAAATGGTCCAGGTGCCCGGGGGGGCCTTCTCAATGAAGAGTGTTCCGGGTGCCGGTTATGACGACTCCAGGATTGATCGGAAGCTCTCGGAACTCGAGACGTATTACATCGCCAGGTTTGAGACGACGGTTGCACAGTATGTCGAGTACTTGAACGAAATGGGAGCTTGGGGCTCCGGCTGGAACCCGAGAATGGCGCGAGAGCGCCGCTGCGGGATTCTTCGGAGTGGAGAACCCGGTTCCTATCGCTATGAATTCCTCCCGGGTAGAGGATCTCATCCGGTCAATTACTCGTCCTGGTACGATGCCGTCGCCTTCCTGCGATGGTGCGGCCTACGGCTTCCCACTGAGGCGCAGTGGGAGAAGGCCGCTCGAGGGGGCACCTTTCTGGATGGCGATGCGACGGGCCAACAGCCGAACCCGAATCCCGATCGCAAGTATCCATGGGGTGATGAGCCCCCGGTTGAAGACGAAGTGATCCGGTGCAATCTGGACGGGGAAAAGGACAGCTACGTCTATACGGCTCCCGTGGGCAGTTTCGAGGCCTTCAACTCTCCATCCGGCGTGTCGGACATGGCGGGTAATGTCGCCGAGTGGACTGCGGACTGGTATACGACCTCGTATCATGAGGGTCTGGACGGCTTCCGCATCCTGCGAGGAGGATCCTATCTGTCGTCGGCCGCCGCCTGCGACGCGGTTTCCGGCGCCACAGCACTTCCCAACAAGGAGAGCGGAGCCGCAGGTTTCCGGGGCGTGTTCGTGGCGCCGTAAGAACCAGGTAGAATTTTCGATTTTCGATTGGCGATTGGCGAATTCTTCTCCCAGGTGGCTTTAGCCCCCTTGTCTCACCAGGTTGCGTAGTAGCGAGGCGCGTGAAGACCCCCCGGTCTGGAATCCCGGGGCTCCGTATGACGGTTGCGCCCCATACGGAGCCGGGTCCTTTCAGGGCCCGGGGTCTAAAATCCTGCTGACAAGGCGTCGCGACCGAGGCCTCCGCAGTCGTACTCGACAGTCCGCCGATCCGGCCTGCCGGGACGATATCCCCGGTTACAACGGCTGAAGAGCCTCGAGTTACTACCGTGATTCTCAGGGCGACGGTTTGACGCCCGTCTCCACCCAGTTCACGAGGTCGATGAATGCTCCCAGCCACTCGTCTTCCGTGAACGCGCAATGTCCGAAGGTCTGAGAGGTCCGCTGTAATAACATGCCGGACGCTCCCGCCTCTGCCACGAGGTCAGCATAGATCACTTCATGAGATATCGGTACCAAGGGGTCTCGGGCGTTATGCAGGGTAACGAGTGGAATTTCAAGTTCCCCAGTCGGCTGAAAATGATGTCTCATGTAGTTCTTCGCTTTGGGAGACGCAGGCCCGAAACGCTCCACGGTTGTGTTTAGTGCCGCATCATCTAAAGAACCGGTGTACTCAGTGGTCAGGTTGTCAAAAAACGAATGGCCATTAACTCGATCTGGGAAGTCCAATGCCCAAGCGGTGTAGCCATAGAGATTGTAAATCATCGCTGTACCCAGTTCGGCGGCGGGGTTGATTATCTCCAATTCCAACTGGTCCACTCCGAACAGTTCCATTGCTGTAGCAGGCATAGTCAACGCATAGAACCCCAGCGGCATGATTTCAGTCCAGAAGTCCGTGCCTTCAGGAAGGGAGAGAGGTTCACCCGGAAGTACATCGGGATAGAAGTAGTCGAATAGCACTCGGAAGTCGAAAATACGATTCATTTGATGGACTGTGCCGCCATTAATACCACACAGTGTTAATGCACCATCATATTGCGCTGGATACGTCTCGACGAGAGGGATTACCACGCCCCCACCCAGTGATATGCCCATCAGATAGGACCTGCGTGGTGTGCCAAAGTGGGACTTGAACAATCCGCGAAGTTGGTGGGTTTGCTGTGCTCCTCTTTTCACCGCATAGCCGTTTTCGGAGTAACTGGAGAGCGCAAAGGCGTAACCCATTTCGAGTAGAGGATCTTTCATGCTGCCATGGGGATTGAGTTGAATAGGCGAATTGGGATCAACTAACCCGTGGGCAAAGAACACGACATCGCCGTTCCAGTTGTCGGGTACGTAGAAGCCGTAGAGAGCACCGGGGCCGATTTCCCCTTCGACTACTGTTACCTCTGCAATAGCCAAACTCGATGCCGCCCACAGCACGCCGACACAGAGTACGAATGTAAGGTACTGCCTTGATTTCATCTTGTCCTCCTTTTTGTTTGATTCACTCTGCACAAGCTGAGTCAGTCACCCGGACACTGAAGCTACCGAAGGCTCACTCGGACAGGGAGATCCACACGAGAAAAAGAAGCAGTCAAAGGAACGCATAAACCGCACCCTCCACAGAGTCGTAGCAGTCGGGGATTTACAGTTCAGTCTCCGTTCAACCCTTGACATATCAGGCACAGCTGAATCTCTACTAACCCTCGACTCGAGAGGCTAAAGAGAAACTCCCTCGCATAGACTTTAGAGCGCCTGCGGGAAAAAATAATTAAGACAACGTCTAATTTTGCTCAACTTTTTGTCAAGGGTGCATGCCTTCACAGGGAGGAATCGGCCGTGGCAGGCGAGATGAGCCCAGCCAGGGCATGGAAACGCTTTGCAGTCGTGGCTGCGCTGATCATCATTGGCGGGATTGGCGGGGCGTGCTGGTTCTACTTTCGCACCCCCTCGACGAGTGAAGTAGCCGGGTTGATAACCGTTCCTCTTACGAGTTACCCCGGGGACCGAAATCTCCCCGAGTTTCTCGCCCCAAGGCGACCAGGTACTTTTGGCTGGGACGGCGAGGGCGAAGACAACTTTGATATCTATGTCAAACTGATCGGAAGTGAATTCCCGCATCGGCTGACGACTGACCCGGCCATGGACCTGGCTCCCGCCTGGTCTCCCGACGGCGTGTCCATTGTCTTTCGTTCTTCACTCCGTAAACGGCTTCCTGATTGAATCCTCTGGAAGATTCAGTTTTTGCAGTAACGCCTGGAAGCGGGGATCGGAGCGCAGGGGGTCCCATAGCGGGTTCTGAGCGATGCCCTTGCCGGGCCCCCCCACGATCCAGAAATCACCCTTCTCCAGATAATCCAGGGCCTTTTCCTGTTCACCCAGGGCCATGTGAATTCTTGCCATTTTCGAGTAGCCCCCCTCGGCAGGATCATCTCTGGCTATGTCAACCAGGCGCTTGAGGCAATCTTGCGCCTCGGCATTTGCTCCGGTCAGGGCGTATAGATACCCGAGCATGCCGATGTACCAGGCATTAGCCTCAGCGCCATCCAACTTGTCCCTGGCTTCATCGAGGACTGCAAACGCCCGATCGAAAGAACCCATTTCTGTATAAACCAGAGCCACCGTGACGTATCCAAGTATCCACTCGGGATGAAGTTCCACCAGCATCTGAGCGACCTCCAGGGCCTTTCCCGACTGCCCTGTATGCAGGTACATCCACACAAGTTTTGCGTTAGTGGACAGTGTAAAGGGCTCCAGCTTATGGGCTAGTTCCAGGACCTTGAGCGCCTCGTCATATCTTCCCAGTCGTGTGAGTAGCATCGCGTATTCAGCGTTGGCTTCGCAATGATTAGGGTCTAAATCGATGGCTGTCCTGAACGCCCGCTCGGCGCTGGTCCAGTCGAGCTGGAGTCCCCTCAGCATTGCCAGGGCATAGTGGGGTTCTGCGATAGAGTCATCCAGTTCGAGTGCCTTTTTGACGGCTTCCTCTGCCTGGGCCAACCTCTGAGTGCGCCGTTGGTCTGAAAGATCCCAGGTTGCATCAATAGCGTAGTTAGCCGCTACTTCCGCATAGGGAACGGCATAACTCGGATCTGTCTTGATTGCCTGCTCGTAGTAGGTGGTTGACTGGTCACGCTTCTCTCTGGACTTGAAATAGCGCGCTCGAAGGACCAGGTCGTAGGCTTCAATCCTCTCGGGCGGCTTCTTGCTTAATTGCTCATTTTCCGATCGGCTGAGTTCGCCCTTCAAAGCAATCGCGATAGAACGGGCTACATCACTCTGGATTTCAAGAATTCTTACTAACTCTCGTTCATAGCTCTTGGCCCACAACTGTGCATCGGTTCTTGCATCAATTAGCTGTGCGGTGATCCGCACCCTCCCTTCTGCCTGTCGGGCACTCCCTTCCACTATGGCAGTCACTCCGAGTTCCTCGGCAATTTCTTTCAGGTCTTTGTCCGTGCCTTTGTAGCGCATTACCGAGGTGCGTGAGACGACCCTGAGGTTCTCGATTTTCGACAGATTAGCAATGATTTCTTCGGTCATGCCGATGCTGAAATACTCATCAGCAGGATTGGGGCTGAGATTGTCAAAAGGCAAAACGGCGATTGAGGCAGCCTTGGACTCTGGTTCCAGCAAGCTACGCCATTGCCATAAGAAAATCAGCAAAAGGAGGCCTGCTGTAGCGACGAATAGGGTTTTCCAGATCCCTGCTCTGGCGGGGGAGATTTCAGACTGCGTCTCTCTTACCTCGCCAACAAATTGGTAACCAACTTTGGGAATGGTTTTGATCAATTGTTGTTGTTCTTCATGGTCCCCAAGAGCTTCACGGATCTCCCAAACGCTTTGTCTCAGGGTTCCTTCGGTGACATATGAATCCGGCCAAACAGCGGTGAGCAAGTCCTCTTTGGTCACCAGGTGACCATGGTGTTATACCAGGAACAAAAGAAGTTCGAAGCTTTTGGGACGTAAGGGAATCTTTTCACCCTTGCAAGTGAGGCGGTGCTCCTCGGGTTCAAGCAGGAACTCGCCCAATCGATAACCTGGACTCCTCCGGCTAGCCATAGCGAAAGTTCACTCTCGCAAAGTGCACTCTAACAACAATTAGATCGAAATTTGATACTTTCCTAACGATTCTACCGGCCAGTAAGCGTAAAGTCCAAGTTGA
>JAUVSF010000018.1 GCA_030597245.1 Acidobacteriota bacterium | reverse complement strand
GTGATTTGTGAGCTGGGAGTTGGGGGTTGGAGGTTGGGAGTGGGGGGTTGGAGGTTGGGAGCATTTGGGGATTGAACCACTAAATCACTAAGACACAAGAAGATCTTAGTAGTGATTTCGTGCTTTAGTGGTTGATCCCGGATTAACGTCTCGTTGAACACGCCCTATTGAGCTACGGAGGGCAGGTCCGGTATCTGCTACCCGGCACCCGCATCAGAGATCTTTCCTTGACTTCGAAGTGAAAAGGCCCTAGGCTCTTACGTTCGATGCCAAGAAGAACCTTTTCTGGGAAAATTCGAATTTCGGCTCCCGGAATACGGAGAAATCCGTTTTGGGCGGCTGATTCTGAAATTGGCGTCATTATTATTAGCACGATTATTCCTTCCGCCGGATTCTAGCGGGGGGTGGGGCTCAACCTTAGAACCCTCTACTCCGCCTTCTTGAATCCGGCCATTTCGAGATCGATCCCGGCCAGGTTCATGCTTCGGAGTTGAGGCGAGGCGGCGGTTTTGCATCGCCGACGCTTTTTGTATTGAGCTCGGTTTCGACAAGGCAAGAAAGGATGGAGAAAGAACATGGGCCAGGAAAAGCCGATACTGATCTACGATTGCACTCTCAGGGATGGAACGCAGGGCGAGAACGTTTCCCTTAGCGTTCCTGACAAGCTTCGGATAGCAGAGAAACAGGACGACTTTGGTATTCACTACATTGAAGGAGGTTGGCCAGGATCAAACCCCAAGGATGCAGAGTTCTTTGAGAAAGCAGTGAAACGGCGCTGGGCCAAGAGCAAGATCACGGCTTTCGGAAGCACGCGACACTGGAAGAATAGTGTCGACGGTGATCCGAACATCAAAGCTCTTCTGGACGCGAAGACACCCGTAATTACCCTCGTCGGCAAAAGCTGGGATTTCCACGTGTACCAGGCTCTGGGGATCGAACTTGACCAGAACCTCCAAATCGTCGGCGAAAGTGTTCACTACGTGAAACAACACGACAAAGAGGTGGTGTTTGACGCCGAACACTTCTTCGACGGCTATAAGGCGAATGCCGAATATGCCGTTGAAGTTCTTGAAGCAGCCTCTCAGGCCGGCGCCGACTGGTTAGTCTTGTGCGATACGAATGGGGGCAGTCTCCCCACAGAGATCGAAGCTATTACGGCGGAATTGTCTGAAAAGTTTGAGAACATCGGAATCCACACTCATAACGACAGCGAGTTGGGCGTAGCCAATGCCCTGGTTGCAGTGGATCGTGGCGCCCGTATGGTCCAGGGAACCATCAATGGGTACGGAGAACGAGTAGGGAACGCAAATCTGACATCCATCATACCTACGTTGGAATTGAAGATGGATCGTCACTGTGTTGGTCGCGAAAAGCTCGAGGGTCTGAGTTCCCTTGCCTACTTCGTGAGCGAGACGGCCAACGTCGCATTGCCGAATACCCTTCCCTATGTCGGTAAAAGTGCATTTGCCCACAAAGGTGGAATCCACGTCAGCGCCATTCTCAAGGACACCCGGACATACGAACACATCGAACCGGAACTCGTCGGCAATAGCCGTAGAGTCCTCGTTTCCGATCTCTCGGGCAAGAGTAACCTGCTCTACAAGATCCGTGAATTTGGTGATGTCAATCTGGAGCAGTTGGATCTCACTGCGTTGCTCCAGGAGATCAAGAATCTTGAGTATGAGGGATATCAGTTCGAGGGGGCGGAGGCGAGCTTGAAGCTGCTGGTAAACCATTTCTCGGGCGGCGTTTCGGAACCTTTTGACGTCAAAGGATTTCGTGTTGTGGTCGACCAGGGGGTGAATGGCGACTTCCTGAGTGAAGCAACTGTAAAGGTCTGTGTCGGGGACAGACAGGAACACACCGCCTCTGATGGCAACGGGCCTGTACATGCCCTCGATCTTGCGACCAAGAAGGCTTTATCGCGCTTCTTTCCCGAGATTGAAGAGATTCATCTCACCGACTACAAGGTTCGCGTCCTCGACGCAAAGGAGGGAACAGCCGCCAAGGTCCGCGTGTTGATAGAGTCAACAGACGGTACCGAGTCCTGGACGACAGTCGGAGTTTCATCCAACGTCATCGAAGCCAGTTGGCGTGCCATCATCGACAGCCTGCTTTATAAGTTGGTCTTTTCCAGCAAGAAGTCGACTACAGCGGCCTGACGGGGACTGTCGCTCAGACCGCAGCAGCCAAGCTCGAAGCTCGGATTCCTAAGCTGGGAACTGGGGATCAAACCACTAAATCACTGAGACACAAGAAGAGCTTAGTAGTGACTTCGCGCTCTAGTAGTTGCTCCTGTTCGCGGTCCGGGGTCCCTGGCATCCGGCAACCGGCATCCGATTCCTGGCTTCCGGCATCCAGCTTCAGCTAAACTGAGGACTCTCATCATGAAGATTCGCGCACAGGGGCCTGTTCGAGCAGTTCTTTTTGACTTCGACGGAACTCTTACCCGACCCGGCGGCCTCGACTTCAATATGCTGCGTGAGAAGCTCGATTGCCCCTCAGGTACTCCGGTCCTCGAGTTCATCGAGACTCTCCCGGGACCTGAACAGGTGACAGCGCTGGCCACGTTAGATCAATTCGAGTATGAAGAGGCTCAACGTGCCGAACCGAACACCGGCGCGGAGAGTCTTATTTCGTTTCTCAAGGCAGAGAAGATCCCCTTCGGAGTCGCAAGTCGCAACAGCAGGCGATCCGTACTTCGAAGTCTACAGAATCTCGAATTCCTAAAGGAGAGCGATTTCTCGGTTGTTATTACCCGTGATACTCCACTTCCCGCCAAACCTGACCCTGCTCCGGTTGTGTGGGCGGCACAGCAGATGGAAACCCGGGTCGACGAACTCCTGATGGTGGGTGATTTTGTCTTTGACATTGAGGCCGGAAAACGGGCCGGTGCACTGACAGTTTGGATCACTAATGGGCAGCCACCCGACCTCGCAGAGTTCTCACTCGCGCCGGATCACGCTGTTGAGACGCTGTCGGAGCTTGAAACCTTGATTGCTGAGTTGCTGCCCCTGCCGCTGGGAAAGCTCCCGAACCCCGATCTCGCCTCAATCCTCCAGCGTTTTCCTGCCGAAGACCCTTCTCTCCTTTTGCCGCCGGGAGTTGGTGAGGACGTTTGCGCTGTGGATTTCGGAGAGTCAGACAACATTATGGTACTGAAATCCGATCCCATTACTTTTGCTACCGACCGTCTTGCTTACTATTCCGTCGTAATCAATGCCAACGATATCGCGACTGCGGGTGCAAGACCTCGCTGGTTCCTCAGCACTCTTCTGTTGCCTGAAGGAACCACCAGCCATAATGTCAGGGAACTGGTGTGGGACCTTCACGAAACCTGCAGCAAATTGGGTTTGACGCTGGCAGGTGGGCACACCGAGATCACCGACTCGGTGACAAAGCCCATCATCGCAGGCCATATCGCCGGGATCGTAGCCAGGGACCGGCTTCTCACCAAACAGTCGATTCGCGAAGGGGACCGCCTTCTTCTCACTAAAGCTATTGCAATCGAAGGAACCTCTCTTTTGGCCAGAGAGTTTCCCGCTGAGCTTGAAGCTTTGGGGGTGGATAATTCCGACATCGTCAAGTGGCAGGATCTGCTTCTACGGCCGGGGATCAGTATCCTGGAGGAAGCTGCCATTGCGTCCGATAACCGAGGTGTAAGGGCGATGCACGACGTGACTGAGGGGGGAATTGCCACTGCGTTGCTGGAACTCAGTATCGCCGGCAAACACGAACTCATGGTAGACCGCGATTCCGTTACTGTCCTGCCGGAAACGGAGCGACTCTGCCGCTTGACTCACACCTCTCCCTGGGGCCTCATCGCCTCGGGCAGTCTCCTGATCGTAGTCGCCTCTTCTGATGAAGCCGACCTTACGGGCAAGCTCCAGGATGCAGGGATTGCGGTGAGCCGAATTGGACAGGTGCTGGGCAGCGGAACCGGAGTTCAGTCTTCGAGTCGATCTCTTCCCTGGCCCGAGTTTCAGGCTGACGAAATCGTCAAGGCAAGCCGATTCCTACAGAAAGTCGGCAATTCTTGGTGACTCTTGGTGTCCTTGGTGGTGGTAGTTCTAAGTTCGCACTTCGAACTTCGCACTTCCCTCGGGGTCCTTCGTGTTTTTGTGGTCAATCCCGTCTCCTAACCGCGCGTCAGGAGATTCCACAGCTTCCAGCGATGCGCGGGAGCTGAAGGGCGTGTTGCCCAAAAGGGCACCGCGCCCAAATCCGAATCTCGAAGCTCGAAATTCGAAACAAATCTCAAGCTCGAATATCTAATGACTGAAACAGGCTGTCGCTTATAAGCTACTTAGCAGCAGTCACTTCAAGGCGTCTAGCCCTTCGGCCTTCTAATTTCGAGTTTGTTTCGAGCTTCGGATTTCGAGCTTCGAGCTTGGTCTGTTGGGTTTGGGCAACAGACCCTGAAGCACCCTCCTCCGCATGATCCGCAAACCAAAGGGTTCAGCGCGAATCGTGTACCAATCTTGCATCCCACCCAACCACTCAGCACGCATGCGGAGGCACGACCTTTCCTGTGACGGCGTAGCTCGGAGAGCGAAGTCGCAAGGTTGGGCCCATTACGCTAACCGCTGACCGGCTTCGTCTGATGACTCCGTCGCGGCTGCTTCGTGATTCGGGCGGGGATTATGTGGGATCTTTTCTCTTGACAAAACAACATACCATCTTGGTGCCCTTCTTAAGGGATTGTCCCCACTAGAATGCTATTTCAGCGAAAGTAGCTCGATTAACCGGGTAGTTCCGTCTGGCAAGAGCGAACGAACGTCGCCGGCCGGTGTCGCCGCTGTTTACCACAAGACTGAGGCGCTGATTGGCGAAGCCGGCCTTCGGTATAGCTACTTCCATGGCGTACCCTCCCGTCTGAGTTCTCGAGGCAATCTGCAGGTTGGCCATCTGAGTTTCCGGTTCCAGCAGAGATGCAAAAAAAGGTCCGAATATCAGGTCTTCGGAAGCTCCGAGGACTTTCACCATGAACGATCCAGGCTCCAACGTCCCTGCGTACGGGTCCGAGACCCTGGTGTCAGGCGGTACAAGGTAGACGAGAAGCCGGCCGGGTTTCCCCCCATCGGCTCTTTCGAGAACCAGAGTTAAGTGGTCACGGTCTCCAATATTAAGCCCACTGTCACCCGCCAACTGGCTGTCGCTGACGAGCACGGCGATGTAAAGCCACTCATCATCCTGCATGAAGGCCGCCTCGGCTCCAGCGTCGAGCGACTGCCTTTGCCTGGTTGTCAAGTCTCTCCACGTTGCGTTTTTCCATTCCGAAAGCTCTCCGTCAACCAGCACCGTTGAATCGGCTCTTTCGGCTTCGAAGACATCCGCCTCCGCTTTATAGATGAGAAAATCCCCATCTCTCACGTAGAAGTTACTCTTCTTGAGTTCCTGGAGTCGTGCGGCTGTCATGGCCACAAACGGATCGAGTTCCTCCAGAAGTTCCTCCAAATCCCCACGCGAAGACTTCTCAAGTTCGTGGAGATTCGCCAGAGCCCCCTGGAGTCGTACCAGGCCTTTTTCAATAGCGGCGACCGGGATTCTATTCTGAGGAACGAACAGAGGCTCAAAGAGTTGTTCTTCCCAGACCCAGGGAGCGTAGATCTCAATGAAGGGTTGAAGCTCGCGACTAATCGAAGGACCGTAAAGGTTTTCTGCCGCGGCCTGAACAGCTACCTCCGGATCATAGTTCTCGGGGTTCTGGGCGTACTCAACAAGAGTCAGAAGTGGAAGCATGGAGGCGTGTACCTGATTCATCGGGTTGGACACGATCCCGGCGGTGACTTCCCCAAGGCGGGGATCTCGTTTTTTCCAGGGTCCAAGGAAGACTCTCCAGGGAGCAAAATCGTTTGCCGGATAGTTGTCCCAGATCAGGGGAAGCCGTCCAGTGGCGCTGGTCCAGGTTGTGGCCTGGACAGAGTCAATCTCGCGAGCGACAACATCAGACCCTGTCCAGAAGAAAGGCACATCCTTCGAAACCGTGTCACCAAGCTCACGGAGGTACTCCTGGTCCCCCCAGGCATCGGTATAGGTAGCAGGGCAAACGACTAGATCCCCGCCAGTTCCAGTCAGGTGGGCACGCACACGGTTAATCAGGAAGGCCTGGGCGTCGGCAGCAGTCTTAAACCGTTGTCGATCGGAAGGGTCTTCGAGGGCAGCAGGAGCGTCGTCAAATAACAGAGCAAAATGTCGCACGCCCAGTTCCGTCATTACATCCAGCTTTTCTGTGAGAGCAATGAAATCGGCATCGCTCGAATATCGAATTGAGAGTCCAGGACTGATTGCAAAGACCACTTGAACTCCACTTTCAGCGGACACTTGCATGAGTTCCTCGAACCTCTCGAGTGCTTCACCAGAGTAGGGTTCTCCCCACAATTCGCGATGCCACGGGTCATCTTTCGATGCGTAGTAGTAGTGCGTCAAGCCATGCTCTCCCATGAACTCAATCATGTCGAGCCGATCCTGGTGCGACCACGGCTTGCCATAAAACCCCTCAATAACACCCAACTGTCGAAAGGCCGCGGCGTCGGGAGGAGTCGGTGTGCACGCAACTCCTGGGGCCAGGATCAGCCCCGCAACAGCATATCTGAGCAGTTGCCTCCTGAATTTCATCTGGAAACTCCTTATTAGCGCCACCCGCCTGGAATGTCCGGCGCTCGAGAGCGTCTGAAAACCGGTTTGCCACACCAACTGGTTCCCAAGAGCTAATCCCATTACACTACATTAATTTGCATGGTGGGGGCGTGTCAGTTTCTAATATCACGTTTATGCTTTTCGAGCTTCAGACTTGGATGTCATGAAGAAGACAGAACAAACGAGTTTGGTTTCCCGGTTCCTGTACCTGGTAGAGCGTGTCGGAAATGCTCTTCCCCACCCTGGTACACTGTTCGCCCTTCTTGCTGGTGTGATCCTTGTCCTCTCCTGGATGTTCAGCCTGATTGGTATCGCAGCCGTTCACCCGGCCACTGGTGAGTTGATTGAGCCGGTGAATCTCCTGTCAAAGAGCGGCTTGCACCGCATCCTTACTCAGATGATCACGAACTTCACGGGGTTTGCGCCCCTGGGCACAGTACTAGTCGCCATGCTGGGGGTCGGGGTGGCCGAGGGAAGTGGATTGATCGGCACTGGGCTGCGCCTGCTGGTCATCTCGGCCCCCAAACGGCTTCTGACCTTCGTAATAGTCATGGCCGGAGTCCTTTCGAACACCGCAAGTGAGATTGGTTATGTCCTTCTCGTTCCACTGGCCGCCGTGATCTTTCTCGCTGTCGGACGCCATCCGATCGCAGGCCTCGCGGCCGCTTTCGCAGGCGTCTCAGGGGGGTACAGTGCGAACCTGCTCTTAGGCACCGTGGATCCGTTGCTGTCCGGTCTTTCACAGGAAGCGGCGCAGATCATTGACCCCACCTCTATCGTTGACCCTGCCTGTAACTACTACTTCATGGTAGCCTCAACTTTCTTCATTGCTTTTGGGGGCACCTGGGTGACCGAAAAGATAGTGGTGCCGCGACTGGGAGATTACGAGGGTGATATCAAATCGGAGGAACTGCGCAGACTCAGACCGGAAGAAAAAAAAGGGCTCCTTTACGCCGGCCTGGCGACAACTGCGCTCGTGGTTCTGGTTCTGATCGGATTGTTGCCGGAAGACGGGTTCTTGCGGGAATCAGAAACTGGAAGTGTGCTCCACTCTCCTTTCATGCAGGGCATTGTGGCCTTCATCTTCATCTCGGCCAGCCTCGCTGGTATTGCCTACGGCATCGGGGCGAAAACCATCCGCAGCGACACCGATGTGATGGAAGGGATGGGCAAGGCAATGGAAATGCTGGGGATTTACATGGTCCTGGTGTTTTTCGCCTCGCAGTTCGTGGCCTACTTCAAGTGGAGCAATCTCGGCTTGATAATGGCGATCAAGGGAGCCGCTTTACTGAAAGCTTCCGGCTTGGGTCCGATTCCCCTTATGGCCGCTTTCATCATTCTTTCAGCCATCATTAATCTCAGCATGGGTAGCGCCTCGGCAAAATGGGCGATCATGGCACCGGTGTTTATCCCCATGTTCATGCTGCTCAACTACTCACCCGAGCTTGTGCAGGCGGCCTATCGCGTGGGTGACAGCACAACCAACATCATTTCCCCCATGATGTCGTACTTCGCCCTGATTGTGGCGTTCGTCGGCAAATATGATCCAAGAGCGGGCATTGGAACCGTGGTCGCCACAATGCTTCCCTACACCGTGGTGTTTCTACTGATCTGGATGCTCCTTCTGATGGTTTGGATACTAGCAGGTATTCCGGTAGGACCAGGGGCACCTCTGTTCCTTAGCTGAGAGTCGCCAAAGATTGGTTACAAAGCTCGAAGCTCGAAATTCGAAGCTCGAAACAAACTGGAAGTGACAAGGTCTAACGTCTAGACACGCTGAAACAACTATTTCTAAGCAAGTTCTCAGGGCGAGCCCTGTTTCAGTCCTTTAGATATTCGAGCTTCATTCCGCCGGCCGTTCGTCGTTCGCACTTGGAAAACCGGTCTCCCTATTTCAGATTCTTTCTGATTTCCTTGGCCATTTTCTCGACCTGGTAGAGACACACCAGCATCGTCTCCTCCTGCAGGTCCTTTACATCGACCGTATTGACGGAACGGAACAGGTAATTCCGAATTCTTTCGTCCGCCTGTTCTGTCTGACGTCTCAGGAAACGCAACTCCTCTGCGTAGAAATTCTCCCGGCTGGTCGAATCGATGGTGTGCTCGAGCTTCCTCTTGCCGGCAAGCCCTGCAAACGCGTATTCGAGTTTATTCTTCAAGCTGTCCGCGCTGTTCTGGATTTCCTTAAGAGTCCTTTCAAAGCCCACCAATGCCTCTTCATACTGCTGCTTGGCGGCAGAATCGGTTCGAAGAGTAAGAATTCGTTCGCGCAGCTTCTCGGCAACAGCTAGATTCGTTTCGAGCCGGACCAGTTGCTCCTCAACTTTCGCCAAGTAGTCGTCGATTTGCCGATCTATGAAACTCTCTGCGAATTCGTCGTTTGCCGGCGGTTTATAGCCAAGTCTCCAAGTACTCCTGGGGGGGTACATCTCCCCGAAGTGACTCCTCAGTAACGCATTCTGACGTGCTGCGGGAGGCTCTTCCACATCTTGCTGTTGATCCTGCGCTGCCAGACTCGACACCGGTAATGACACTGCGAGGAAAAGACCAACCAGAATCCATGCGCAAAGAATTGGTAAAGCGTCTCCTATGCGGCCGAAGGTCTCTACGGAGTTGGAAATACCCCGGGATGTAAACGACCGCATCAACTGAAATTGCTTTAGCATTTCCTCCATCAGATCGTGGCCTCGAACCTGAATCCCATATTACCTCAATGCGATCGCGAGGATGAAACCAGCCAGAGCGATTCGGTAAACGACAAAAGGAAGATAGCTTCCCCGGTTCAAGAAGCGCAAGAAATACTTGATGCAGAAGTATCCCACCAAAAATGATGCGAAAACGCCACCCAGAACGCTCATCCAGTGAGGCACTACTTCGGGACTGCCCACCAGCATCTCCTGGGTTCCCTTCAGGGCACCCAGGGCAATGATCGGGCCCGCAAGTAGAAATGAATACCGGGCCGAGTCACTGCGCGTAAACCCGAGTAGTAGTGCCACTGTGATAGTGACACCTGAGCGGCTCGTGCCCGGTACCAACGCAAGGGCCTGAGCAAGACCGATCAAGAGACCATCTCTGATCCCTACGCTGGTCAAGTTTCGCTCCTTGCCCCCTCGGAAGTCTGCCCACCACAATAGAGCTCCAAACAAGACCAGCGTTACCACCGTAACCAGCGGGCGACGGGCATAGGTTTCAATAGGTCCTCGTAAGAGAAGAGCCACAACAACCGCCGGCACGGTCCCCATAACAATCGAATCGACCAGGTTCCGTTCAAACTCGGAACAGGTGCCTCGGAATCGCTTTAAGATCCCTAGTGTAAATACCTTCCATTCCTTCCGAAAATAGATAAGGATTGCCAGGAGAGTGCCACTGTGGAGTACCACATCGAAGAGAATGCCCATCGGCTCCCACCCGAAAAGCCAGGGCAGAATCAGTAGATGAGCAGAACTACTGATGGGTAAGAATTCAGTGAGGCCCTGAAGAGCTCCCAGAAACAAAGCCTGCCATAAATCGCCAGTCCACACGGAACAGTAATCTTAAACGTGTTTCAAGCAGAGGACAAATCGCTGTTGCGCAAAGCCCGCCAAGGACGCTTAGAGTTGAGGGTCTGTTGCTCAAACCGGAAGAGCAGAAGTTCGAAGCTCGAAGCTCGAAATTCGAAACAAATCTCAAGCTCGAATATCTAAGAACTGAAACAGGCTGTCCCCGATAACGGATTTATAAACAATCACTTTGCGGTGTTTCGATCTTAGACCTTCCAACTTCTAGCTTGTTTCGAGCTTCGGATTTCGAGCTTCGAGCTTGGGCTTCGGTCGTGCCGCGCATTTTGGCAACGCACCCTTCAGGGTTAATTCGAAAGCGTAGCAGTTTTGAACCCTGCTTGCGCGCTCCAAAAAACCGAATTCCCTGCTCCCGAGTCACGGTCGGTTCACCATGCTATACTCCCATGGTTGGGTTCTGGAGGCTTCGTCTGTGGTTCGCCGCGACGGGTTCCTGGTGACCTCTCACATCTGGTCAGGATTTCAATGAAAACCAAAAGCGTATGAGTTTCTGTCATTTGCATCTTCATAGTCATTACAGTTTGCTGGATGGTGCCAACCGCATTGATGACGTGGTGCGGCGTGCAGCGGAACGGGACATGCCGGCCGTGGCCCTGACTGATCACGGCAACCTCTTCGGAGCTGTCCAATTTCACGACACGGCGCGCCGGCACGGGGTAAAACCGATTATTGGCTGTGAAATGTACATGGCCCGGAATGGTCGACAATCGAGAGAAGGCCGTTCCTCCCGAAGTAATCACCTTATTCTCCTGGCCAAGAATCGGCAGGGTTACCAGAACTTAGTGCGTCTGGTTTCTTTGGGCTACCTTGAAGGCTTCTATTACAGACCCCGAATCGACAAGGATCTGCTGGCTGAGTACAGCGAGGGGCTAGTTTGCCTCTCAGCCTGTTTGCAGGGTGCGGTCCCTTCGAGCCTCTGCCAGGAAGCGTACGATGACGCTCGCCGTGAGGCAGCTGAAATGCTGGACATGTTTGGGCACGGTAACTACTACCTGGAGCTTCAGGACCACCAAATTCCGGAACAGAAGACTGTCAACGAAGGGCTTCTTCGCCTGGCTCGGGACTTGGAGATTCCTCTGGTTGCTACGAATGATTGCCACTACCTGACCAAAGACGATGCCCACGCCCACGATGTCCTCCTGTGTATACAAACGGGTAAGACGCTGGAGGACACTAACCGGTTGACCTACCCGACCCAGGAATTCTACTTCAAGTCTCGTGATGAGATGGCCTCCCTGTTCGGCCATGTTCCCGGCGCTTTGGAGAACACTCTCGAGATTGCTGAGATGTGTAATTTCGAGATCGGTGAAACTCAGAATATCTTCCCTGATTTTGAGGTCCCGGCCGGCTTTACCGTCGATTCCTACTTTGAAAAGGTCGTCAACGGCGGGTTTAGCGATCGTCTCGAACGGTTCCAGCAACTGGACCATGACGGCCGGCTTCGTCACGGTCTCGAAGAATATCGAGATCGCCTCTCGAATGAGACCAAGGTAATTCAGGAGATGAATTTCTCCGCCTATTTCCTGATTGTCTGGGACTTCATTCGGTACGCGCGTGAAGCTGGGATTCCGGTAGGACCAGGGCGAGGTTCCGCAGCCGGTAGCCTGGTCTCTTACGCAATGAAGATCACTGATATTGATCCTCTCGAATACGACCTCCTTTTCGAGCGTTTTCTCAACCCGGAACGCGTGACACCTCCAGACATTGATATTGATTTCTGCATGCTTCGTCGAGGAGAAGTCATCGATTACGTGACCGAACGCTACGGACAGGATAGCGTAAGCCACATCATTACGTTTGGCACGATGGCTGCGCGGGGTGCGATTCGAGATGTGGGTCGGACCATGAATCTGTCCTATGCCGAGGTCGACAAGATCGCCAAACTTGTCCCCCAGGCTCCGAACACGACGCTTGATAAGAGCCTGGCAGGCGTCAAGGAACTGCGGGAACTGTCCGAGAGTCAGCCTGAGTACAGTGAGTTACTGAGTGTTGCTCGCAGGCTCGAGGGACTGTCCCGCCACGCCTCCACTCACGCCGCTGGGGTCGTCATTGCACCCAGGCCCTTAATCGAGCTGATCCCTCTGTACAAGTCGAACAAGGACGAAATCACTACCCAGTACCCCATGTCTGATCTTGAGCGTCTTGGCCTCCTCAAGATGGATTTCCTTGGTTTGACCACGCTTACAGTCATCGCTCAGGCCCTCGACCAAATCCGGGAACAATTGGGAGAGGAGCTTGACCTGGAGCAACTTCCGCTCGATGATCCTGAGACTCTGAAGCTCTTCTGTGACGGCAGAACCAGCGGAATCTTCCAGTTCGAATCGGCTGGAATGAGGGACATCCTCTGTCGATTGCAGCCAAGTCGCTTCGAGGACCTAATCGCATTGAATGCCCTCTATCGTCCCGGACCCATCCAGGGAGGGATGATCGACGACTTCATTGATCGTCGTCACGAACGGGTTAAAGTGTCGTACGAAGTCCCCGCACTCGAAGAGGTTCTCAAGGAGACCTATGGCGTCATTGTCTACCAGGAACAGGTAATGCAGATCGCCAGCAAACTGGGTGGATTTTCACTGGGAGAGGCCGACCTTCTGAGGCGCGCTATGGGCAAGAAGAAGAAATCTGTGATGAAGGCCCAGCGCAAGAAGTTCATGGATGGAGCATCTGAACGCAATGTCGATCCTGCGAAGGCGAAGAAGATTTTCGACCTGATGGAGCAGCTCGCAGGATACGGCTTCAACAAGAGCCATTCCACGGCCTATGCCTTACTGGCCTACCAGACCGGATATTTGAAAGAGCACTACCCGGTCCAGTTCATGGCAGCCCTGCTCACGAGCGAAATGTCCAATACCGACAAGATCGTGCAGTACCTGGGAGAAATTCGGGAAATGGGGCTCGAGATCCTTGCACCGGACATCAATCTGAGTGAGGCAAATTTCGTTGGATATGGCAAGAATCAGATCAGGTTTGGTCTAGCCGCGATCAAGAACGTAGGAGAAACTGCTATACGGAGCATCATCCAGGGACGCACTGAGGGTGGCCCCTTTCTGGGTTTCTTCAACCTCTGTGAAAGGACCGACTCTCGGCTCATCAACAGGAGGGTCATGGAGTCGCTGATCAAAGCCGGTGCATTCGACTCTGTATATCCCAGTCGCAAGTCTCTCTTTGAAGTACTCGACCGGGCTCTGGAACATGGACAGAAGGTGCAACGTGATCTTCTCAGCGGCCAGCAGGGTCTTTTCGCAAGTCAATCAGTCTCGTCGGAAGCGGCCGAGGAGGAAACAATCCCAGACCGGGGTGAGTGGCACGACCGTGAGCGGTGGTCTTTCGAAAAAGAGACGCTGGGCTTTTACCTGAGTGGACACCCCCTGCAGAAATTCGAAGCAGAACTGAAATGCTTTTCCAGGCTCTCCACTTCCGAGATAAACGAGGGTCTCGGGGGCCGGGATGTTTCGATTGGAGGCGTTGTCGCCGGCGTTAGGAATCTGCGCACGCGCAAAGGCGATTCAATGGCAATTTTTCAGCTCGAGGACATGAAGGGCGTCGTCGACGTCCTCCTCTGGCCGAACACTTATGAGAAGTATCGCCACTATCTCGATTCAGAGTTCCCTATCCTGGTTCGAGGGCGCTGTGATGTCGATGCACGGGGAGAGGTGAAAGTGCTCTGTGAGGAGATTCTGGACTTGAGTTCCGTCTGGAAGGAAGGGGTGCACAAGGCCAGGATTCGGATTCCGATACCCTCTATCCGTGATAGCTCTCTCGACGATTTCGAGGCTCTGGCAAACCGGTATCCCGGCAATTGCCTGTTGGAGTTTGAACTGTATGAGGATACGGAGTATGCCGTTCATGTGGTTCCATCGCAGGCGCTGAAAATCAATCCAGTCCCGGCTTTTGTCCAAGAGGTGGAGACTCTTTTCGGCAAGAATTCCTGTATACTTGAAATTCCCCGTTAGGTTGGCTTGGGAACTGGTGTGGACCCCTTCGGCAGAAAGCCGACATCCCGGTCTTTCCGGATCCGATTCCACAGGCCGGGACTCAGTAAATGATGCAAAACAAGCGCGAAGAGATAGATCAGTTACGCGAACGAGTGGAGCAACTCCCCCCAGAAGCGGCAAGTGAAATCTCGGATCTGCAGAAGCAGATCGCTGAGCTGGAAAAGCGGCTGCAGGGCGAGATGACGGCTTGGGACCATGTTCAGCTTTCTCGCCACGAACACCGTCCCTATACGCTGGATTACATTTCCCGAATTTTCACAGGGTTTCGTGAGATCCACGGGGATCGCCGCTACGCCGACGACACAGCGCTGGTTGGAGGGATGGCTTTCTTGAACGACCGTCCTGTTATGGTACTCGGTCAGCAGAAAGGCAGAAACACAAAGGAGCGCCTTTTTCGCAACTATGGGATGCCGAATCCGGAAGGCTATCGTAAGGCGATGCGCTTGATGCGTCTTGCTGAAAAATACAACCGTCCCGTACTCACATTCATCGACACTCCAGGCGCCTACCCCGGGATCGGAGCCGAAGAAAGGGGGCAAGCCCAGGCTATCGCTGAGAACCTCCGCTCGATGGCCGCAATCAGAGTCCCCATTCTCGTCACTATACTCGGAGAAGGCGGCAGTGGAGGAGCCCTGGCCATCGGTGTCGGCGACAGGGTGCTGATGCTCGAAAACGCAATTTACTCGGTAATCTCTCCCGAAAGCTGCTCGGCAATACTTTGGAAGGATCAGGAGCACGCCAAAGAAGCGGCTGACGCCCTCAGGCTCACAGCTACTCACCTGCATCGGTTCAAAGTCATCGATGAAATTGTTGCAGAGCCGTCCGGAGGCGCACAGGGGAATTGGGATGGAGCAGCTGTACTGCTGAAGGAACGCCTGGTCGCCAACCTGGATGAGCTGAACAAGATGTCTGCGGACGAACTCCTGACTCACCGCTATGAGCGATTTCGACGCATCGGGGCGTATCAGAACAAGTAGCCCGGTGGACCGGCGGCGGCTAACCCATGTCTTTCGACTCGGCCCCCCGGAAGTTTAGGCAAGATCATGAGGGAGCCCGATTCACTTTCGGGGCGTCACAGGTTTTTCGCCGACGTGATGCTCGGTAGCCTTGCTCGGTGGCTTCGAATACTTGGGTACGATACCTGCTACGACAATCGAATGGACGACGAAGAGCTGATCTCTCGCTGTTGTGCCGATAACCGTATCGCCCTCACCCGTGACCGAAGGCTCGCACGACGCAGAGCCCTCAAGAGAAGCCTCTTTATCACCAGCGACAACTTGGGCGACCAGTTACGGGAAGTCCTTCGGTTCACGGGAGACGGCGTCGATGAGCGGCTGGTACTGACACGGTGCCTCGAATGCAACAGCAGTTTACAGCCGGTCGCAAAGAGGGAAGTTCGCGATTTGGTGCCCCCTTATGTCTACAGGACTCAACCCCGCTTCCAACGCTGCCCTGAGTGTAGACGGTTGTATTGGGCAGGAACTCATCGTGAGCGCATGATGGAGCGCATCGATAGGCTTCTCAACTCCGATCCCGAGACGTTTTCGACCTGAAAACCAGATGCCAGGGCTAGATACCGGATGCCGGACCTGTTGGTGTGGGTTGTGGTCCAGACATAGGTGAATCGCAAATCGAAAATCCCAGGTGCCGGACCTGCCCTCCATAGCTCGGAGAGCGAAGGAGCGTGCCGGATGCCGATAGGCCCGTGCGGCTCTCGGGCCGACATTTTCTTGGTGTACTTGGTGACTTGGTCGTAAATCTTCTCCACCCCGATCACCGATTACTGATTACTGGCCTTTGGGTGTGGTCAAGACATAGGTAGCACTTCAGGTTCAGGACATCGGTAACACTTGCTTGGTGTTCCTGGTGAGCTTACAAATAGTGCCGGTTAGGGATCCCCTTGGAACTCGATCAGTGCAGTTGGGCGTAAAAATGCTTATAATGTCGAATTCTTCGACTGGAGAACACGGTATGCATGAATTGGGTGAGCGTGAGAGAACCTGCTACTGCGGTGAAGTTAATGAGAAGTTGGTGGGGACCGAAATAGCCGTTATGGGCTGGGTCGACCGGATTCGCGATCTCGGGAATCTCATCTTTGTCGATTTACGGGACAGGACAGGCATCGTTCAGATAGTGGCTAGTTCGGGACAGCAGGAGATTCTGAAGGTCGCCAAGGAGGTCCGGTCGGAATACGTGATTGCAGTGGTAGGAAAGGTCACGGAGCGCGATCCGGAGACGGTGAATCCGGAACTGCCAACGGGTACGCTTGAAGTGCGTGCAGAGCATATCGAGGTCTTGAATACCTCGGACACCCCCCCCTTTCCCATCAACGAGGATAGTTCAACTTCGGAGGAGACCCGGCTTCGCTATCGCTTCCTTGATCTGCGACGCCGTCCCCTCCAGAAGAATATTCTCCTTCGCCACGAGATCACGCTGGCTACTCGCAATCACATGAGCGAGGCTGGTTTTTATGAGATTGAAACTCCGTTTCTAACTAAGTCTACGCCCGAAGGTGCACGCGACTATCTGGTGCCAAGTCGGATCCAGCGGGGACATTTCTACGCACTGCCCCAGTCTCCCCAGCTTTTCAAGCAGCTCTTAATGGTTTCCGGCTTCGATCGCTACTTCCAGATTGTCAGGTGTTTTCGTGACGAAGACCTTCGAGCCGACCGGCAGCCGGAGTTCACCCAAATTGATATCGAACTATCGTTTCCAACCTTCGACACCCTCGTCTCCATTGTAGAGTCGCTGCTGAAGAAGATTTTCGCAGTGGCAGATATACCGATCGAGACCCCCTTTCCTCGCCTTGCGTATGCCGACTCCATGAATCGGTTCGGAACTGACCGGCCCGATACTCGATTCGGCCTCGAACTCTGTGACGTGACGGAGGCCTTCAGCGAGAGCGATTTCCAGGTTTTCAGGCAAATAGTAGAAGAAGGAGGCTGTGTCAAAGGCTTCCTGGCGCCTGTGGGACCTCGCTACTCAAGGAAGGAGATCGATGATCTTGGTGAGTTCGTACAGCAGTACGGAGCACCTGCTGTCTCTTGGATCCACTCCGATGCCGATGGATTACGAAGTTCCCTGCCCAAGGTTGTATCGGAACCGGAACTGAGTCGTGCCGCGGAGCTGGCCGGGATTGGCCAGAACCAAACCCTGCTCATGCTGGCCGGAAAACCCAAGGTCGTGCATGATGCTCTCGCGGCACTTCGTGTGCACATAGCCCAGCGGCATGAGTTAATCCCCGAGGGTCAATGGAACTTCCTCTGGATCCACGATTTCCCTCTCCTCGAATGGGATGAGGAAGAGGATCGTTTCACAGCGCTCCACCACCCCTTCACTTCTCCTCGGGATGAAGATTCCGAATTGCTGGCTACTGACCCTGCCCGTGTCAAAGCCAAGGCGTATGACGTTGTCCTGAATGGAGTCGAGATTGGGGGAGGGTCCATTCGTATCCATCGCGAGGATATACAGAAACAGGTCTTTAAAGCGCTCGGAATCCCCGAACAGGAAGCCAGGGAGAGGTTTGGATTCTTGCTCGATGCACTTCGTTTCGGGGCCCCTCCCCACGGAGGGATTGCGCTTGGTCTGGATCGAATCGTAATGCTGGCTGCAGGCGAGCGTTCGATTCGAGAGGTGATCGCATTTCCCAAGACAGCCCGAGCCCTGGATCTCATGTGCGCAGCGCCCTCCACCGTCAGTAAAAAACAGCTGCGAGAACTTCACATCCAACTCAGAGAACACTGAGGGGGAACTGGGGGCTGGGGAAACGACGAACGACGAAGTGCGAACAACGAACGACGAACTGGGAATTGGGAGTTGGGAGTTACCCACTGGGAGCTGGGGAGTTTCTTAGGCAAACCCTTGATTCTTGGTGATCTTGGTGCCTTGGTGGTGAATCTTTGAATTGTCCCGGTTGGCGGGCTTTGTGTGAAACCAACTTTCCTCACGCCAAGGCGCAGAGAACGCAAAGAGATGGTTGGGATTGTTGATACACGCTCTGCCACCCCCTCTCAACTCTTGGCGCACTTAGCGAACTTTGCGTGAAAGCAATATAATCGCGCCGTGGCGAAAGTTCGTGTTCTTCCCAAGGTACTGGTCCATCAGATCGCAGCGGGTGAGATCGTCGAGCGTCCCGCTTCCGTGGTGAAGGAACTGGTAGAGAACGCCCTCGACGCCAAAAGCTCCAGGATCGCTGTTTCAGTCGAAGATGGCGGGAAAAGCAGAATTCAGGTTTCTGATGACGGCGTTGGGATGTCGTCTGAGGACGCACGCCTGGCTTTTGAACACCACGCGACCAGCAAGATCGCCAGCTTCGATGACTTGCGAGAGATTAGAACTCTCGGCTTCCGAGGCGAAGCACTCCCTTCCATTGCCTCAATTTCCAGAATTCATCTCAAGACGATCGACCAGGAAGCCTTGGAGTCCGGTTCGTCACTGGGAATTGAGCTGGAGTACGAAGGGGGTACGCTTCGGGAGACCCGGGAAATCGCCTGGCCACGGGGAACCGAGGTCACCGTAGCTGACCTGTTTTTCAATGTCCCGGTTCGTCGTAAGTTCCTCAAGACCACGTCTACGGAACTGTCGCACGTCAGCCGCCTCGTCACTTGTTATGCTCTTGCCTACCCTGAAGTAGAGTTCAAACTCGATCATGCTGACAAGAAGATCGTTGACGTACCGAGCGTTCGAAGTGCCCAGGAGAGAGTCTTCCAGCTGTTGGGTGAGAAGCTCGCGGACAGCATGGTTCCCCTCGAGTTCGAGCGGGAGGGCGTACGGATCAGAGGATTCACTTCCCTTCCCCACGAACAGCGGAACAATTCGCATTCCCTGTATCTCTACGTGAACGGCCGTATGGTTCGTGACAAAGTCTTGACCCACGCCATACGTTTCGCCTATCGCGACCTCATTCCTTCATCATCGTTCCCCGTGGTGTTGCTGTTCGTCGAACTCGACCCGGCCATGATTGATGTGAATGTTCACCCAACCAAAGTTGAGATCCGGTTCCGCAAGTCTCAGACTATTCATAGTGCCATCTTGAATTCAATCGAGAAGGCACTGCTGGTGAATAGATCCAGCCTTTCTGACCTGGCCCGGAATATTCCGGTCGCCGGACCTGCACCAGCAAGTGGTCGGTCAGGGGCGATCGGTCGAGGTTTCGAGCCGTATTTCAGGCGCCGATATGGAGACACCTTCTCTTTTCGGAGCTCGCCCCAGCATCGGGTCTTCTCCACTGACTCCGGAGACCTTTCATCCCAAGGGTCCGCTAACGCAGCTGGGTTGGACGTCTTGCCTCAGGAGTCACGCGAACCGTTGGGTGCTTCACCCGGAGGAGCACACACGGATGATATCCCCGAGACCGCCCACCTCGGTGCTACTCCTGTCGTACTCGGCCAGTTTGTGGAGAGCTTTGTGGTTGCTGTCGATCGTGAGGGAATCATGGTGGTAGACCAGCATGTGGCCCATGAGAGGATTCTTTACGATCAGGCCCTCCTGTCCTTTGAGTCTGGAAGAGCAGTTCCGAGCCAACGGCTCCTGCTTCCTGCTACCCTCGAACTCACACCCGAACAGATGGCTATAGCTGATCAGATCTTCGATCACCTGAACGCTAATGGATTTGAAGTCGAGCCGTTCGGCTCGCAGACAGTGCTTGTCCGCGGCGTTCCCGCTCTCGCCGGGAACGTTGACCCAAAGGGAATCATCGAGAATCTCCTGGATGAGTTGGCGACGCTTGACGAACTGCGCGGTGGATCGAAACTCTCAGACCGAAGCCTGAGACGAGTTCAGGAGAAGATCGCGATATCACTTGCCTGCCGGGCAGCCATCAAGATCAATACACCTCTTTCTCCTGAGAAGATGAGGTGGCTCCTGGACACTCTTATGCAGTCTGAGAACCCCTACACATGTCCTCACGGCCGGCCGATCATACTCCGGCTCGACATCGAAGAGATCCTGCGTGGATTCAAGAGGATCTAGGAAATGACGAATGTCGAACGACGAACGACCTAAGCTCGAAGCTCGAATTCTGCCCCGAATGTCAAGCTCGAATACGTAAGGATTGAAACCGGGCCTCGCTAGTAAAGTCCTTGGAAGTAGATACTTCAAGGCGTTTAGACCTTAGAACTTCCAACTTCTAGCTTGTTTCGAGCTTCGAATTTCGAGCTTCGAGCTTAAGATTCGCGCGGGTTACCTTTTAGGCAACACGCCTTCAAGTCGAATCTTGTTCGTCGGTGGGTGAGGTTCCAGCACCGAAAGTGCTATCTACCTCGGAACGAATCGCATCCATAAGTAATACATTGCAGTCGGCCGGAGACAGGGTCCCCTCCAGCGCATTTACCTCTTCCAGGTATTTCTCCATCACCCGTGACTTGAACCCGTCCCAGTCCACTCCTTGCAGCTTCTGCCGCACAAGGTCCTTCACGTGTGGTGCTACGCGTACCTGACGAGCGAATATTTCTTCTATTTTCTTCTGTAGAAATTCAGAGTCCATAACTGCCAACCTTCTCTTACTGCTACTCGACGCCAACGCGTGAGCATACTGCTCAGAGTACCTGCGATCGTAATGCCGGAGTCATCTGCAATCTTACACCGGTTCTGATTGTTGAGTCATCACAAGGTTGCCGACTCAAACCCTTCAGTCCACCTTCAAGCTGTGGCCCGAAATCAGATCCGAGTCACTCAACAGATTCTGAACAAACCTCGGCCATCGAAGAGCACGGGTAATTCTCTAAAGGGAAGGGGGTTCCCGAGAGTGCCTTCAGTTGACCGAGGTTCTTATGGAACGAGTGTAATTAATAGAACACATATATATATGAAAGTCAAGAATAGCTTTATCTGCCTTGGGTCCGACCGTAACTTTTCCCAACGTTTCCCTGTATTAGAGTTCTGAAA
This sequence comes from Acidobacteriota bacterium, assembly GCA_030597245.1. Classification (GTDB taxonomy): domain Bacteria; phylum Acidobacteriota; class UBA6911; order RPQK01; family JAPXNP01; genus JAUWTT01. The sequence goes on along the minus strand of JAUVSF010000018.1, from coordinate 3,810 downwards.
GTATTAAACTGAAAGGTACGGAGGGTGCTCTGCCTTGGGCGAAATGACGGTCTCTCAGTTTGTGCACAGCGGGCTGGCTCGTCAGCTGGTACTGCCTTTTCTGTGTCTTTGCGTCGTCTCCTGTTCACTCAAGAAGAAAGCCGTTGACACCCTGGCGAGTGTTCTCGGTGAGTCAGAATACGTTTACCTTTCTGATGACGACCCGGAACTGATCGCCGCTGCCATGCCCTTTAACCTGAAGACCCTGGAGACACTGCTGCGGTCAAATCCGGATCACCGCAAACTCCTGCTCATGACGTGCAAGAGTTTCACCTTTTACACCTATGGGTTTGTTGAACCGCAGGCGGAGCGCCAGGAAGACACTGATTACTATCAGGCTCAGGAAACCCGCCGTCGGGCCGCACGCCTCTACATGCGGGCCTACAGATACGGATTACACGGACTTGAAGTCGATCACTCGGGTTTCTCCGAATTACTGCCGATCGAGCCGGAAGAGGCCGTCAGGCAGTTGAAGATCAAGGATGTTCCCCTTGCGGTTTGGACGGCGGCTGCCCTGGGTGCCGCGATTGGTGCTTCTACAGAAGACGCTGAGTCGACCGCCGACATTGCTGTTGTCGGGGCCTTGCTGAGAAAGGCTCTCGAACTCGATTCGAACTTTGAGAAGGGTACGATTGAGGAGTTCTTGATCAGCTATGAGACCCAGGCTGTGGACGGATCCCTGGAACGGGCTCGTGCCTACTACGAGAGGGCACTGTCACTTTCGGGCGGTAAACGATGCGGTATCTTCCTGACCTGGGCTGAAAGTGTCTCGGTCGAAGAGCAGAATCTCCAGGAGTTCAAAGAATTGCTTAATCGTGTTCTGGCTTTCGATGTGGATTCGGCTCCGGAGAATCGACTTCTCAATATCCTCGCCCAGCGCCGAGCTGAGTGGCTTCTGACGCGGACAGAGGACCTGTTTCTCGAGGAGGGGGAGACCGAATGATGCGAAAACTGCTGTTCTCGATAATTATCCTGTCCCTGTTTTTCGGTACCACACAGGCGAAGACGGTCATCAGACTTGGCACTACGGCACCCAAGGGATCGACTTGGTACCAATTACTCAAGGAGATGGGCTTTCTTTGGCAACAGGCGACTGGAGGCGAAGTAACCTTGAACATCATGGCAGGTGGGAAGCTCGGTAATGAGAGCGAGATGATCAAGAAGATGCGGATCCAGCAGATTCAAGCCGCTGCCATATCGGCTGCCGGGTTGGCTGAAATCGATCGGTCTGCTTATGCCGTGATGATCCCACTTATGTTCGAAAGCTACGAGGAATGGGACTACGTCCGGAAGGAAATGAATCTGGACATGGAGCGATGTCTAGAGGAAAAAGGATTCCATGTTCTGACCTGGTCGGATGTTGGATGGGTTCACTTCTTCAGCAAGCAGCCGATGCGAAGCCCGGCGGAACTAGAGAAGATGAAGCTGGCGGCCTCCGTAACCCAGCCGGTGGTCGTCGAAATCACGAAATGGGCCGGGTTCAGGCCGGTCCCGATTACGACTGCCGATATGGTAGCAGGCCTTCAGACCGGTCTCATCGATGCGTTCTATCTGCCCATCTACGTTGCCGAGGCCTCCAATCTATATCGGTACGCGAAAAACATGAACGGGATGAAATGGGCGCCCCTCCAGGGAGCTGTGGTGATCCGATCCGAGGACTGGGAAAAGGTGGATCCCAAATATCAGGCTAAGATCGGCGAGATAGCGAACCAGATCGGAGAGAAGCTGCGAAAGGACACACGAAGCCGCGAAAGTGCCTCCCTGGAAGCGATGAAAAAACGTGGCCTCAAAGTCTGGGATATCGACGACCAGACCATGAAAGAATGGTACAAGCGCATTGCAGCAGCGTACCCCAGGATTCGTACTGAATTGCTGACCCCTGAAGTGTTCGACAAGGTCCAACGCTTACGAGATGCTTACCGAGCGGGAAAGGCGGACGGTCGTTGAGTGTCAAAGGGGCCTATGGCATTTACCCGAATACCGCTGGTTCCCTCGTGAGTTGCCCATCGTGAAGAAGGCAGCGCTTTTCGAAAACACTCTTGCCAGTATTGCCATTCTGACGATGGCACTGCTTCCGATCGTCGAAATGGTTACTCGCCAACTCTCCTTGCCCGGAATACCCGGTTCGATCATGTGGACAAGGCTACTGGTCCTCTGGGTGGCCTTTCTGGGCGCTGTCATAGCCGCCCACAGGGGAGAGTTGCTCTCGTTGGCCACGAAGGATTTGATCAAAGGGCGTGGCAAAAGGCTGGTCGACATCTTTACGGGCGGCCTCAGTTTCAGCGTGTGCGCGGTTCTGTTCTGGGCCAGCTGGAAATACGTCATGTTGGAAAGGGAGGGAGGCAGCCTCTTCGCTCTTGATGTCCCGGTTTGGATTGTCCAGCTGATCATGCCGGTGGGTTTTGGGCTGATAGCAGTACGGATTCTAGCGCGCGTTCCGGGAGGCTGGAAGGCCAAACTCGCGTGTACCCTGTTTTTACTGGTTCCTCTGCTGCTCGCCTGGCCTCTCGACCTGCGTGACTCGGGGCTTCTCATCCCGCTCCTTTTCGGAGTAATACTCGCCACTGCCCTCGGCGTCCCCATTTTCATCGGGCTCGCCGGAACCGCTGCGGTTCTGCTTTGGGACAACTATGAGCCGGTCATGGCGATACCGATGGAAGCCTATAATCTGTCAGTTAAAGGGCACCTGCCGGCGATTCCCCTCTTTACTTTGGCCGGCTTCATTCTCGCCGAAGGCGGAACACCCAAACGCCTGGTGGCGCTTTTCAGGGCCTTATTCGGTTGGATTCCCGGCGGGGTAGCCGTTGTTGCGATCCTCGTATGCGCTTTCTTCACGAGCTTCACAGGGGGCAGTGGGGTGACGATCCTGGCGATGGGCGGACTCCTGTTTCCCATGTTGATCCACGAGAAGTACTCCGACCGGTTCACCAGCGGGCTCCTGACTTCTGCCGGATCGCTGGGACTTTTGCTTCCGCCGTCTCTCGCCGTGATTCTCTACAGCGTGGTCGCTGAGATTGAAATCCGCAAGCTCTTTGTCAGCGGATTCGTCCCGGCAATGATCGAGCTGCTGCTGGTAGCAGTCTATGTTTTCCTGTTTAGTCGCCGGTCTGCTGTGACACGCGTTCGCTTTCAGCCGCGTCCGGTGTTCAGGGCTATGCACGGTGCCATCTGGGAGCTTGCCGTTCCCGCTCTTGTCCTAGGTAGTTTCCTGGGTGGACTGGCTACCTTGGTTGAGACAGCAGCTATCACCGTGCTCTACGCCTTTCTCCTCGAGTTTGTCATCCGCAAGAATCTGACTCTCCGATCCGACCTCCTCCGAGTAGTCGGTAACGCCGCGACTCTTGTAGGTGGAGTTCTATTGATTCTGGGTGTAGCAATGGGACTCACCAACTTCCTCATTATCGCCGAGATCCCCGATCAGACAGTCGAATGGGTGCAGACTTTTGTACAGTCTCCCCTGTTCTTTCTGCTGCTCCTCAATCTGTTTCTACTGGCAGTTGGCTGCCTAATGGATATCTACTCGGCGATCACCGTAGTTGTCCCGCTCATCGTACCAGTCGCGCTGGCATTCGGGATCGACCCATTTCACCTGGGCATCATCTTTCTCATAAACCTCGAGCTTGGCTACCTGACGCCACCGGTGGGGATGAACCTGTTCCTCGCAGCTTATCGATTTAAGCGTCCCATCTCCGAGGTATACCGGGCTGCCCTGCCCTTTCTTGGGATTCGATGTGTGGCCGTGCTCCTGGTCACCTACGTACCGCCGATTAC
>JAUVSF010000712.1 GCA_030597245.1 Acidobacteriota bacterium | reverse complement strand
GGAGATCAGCAGTGTTGTGACGACCTGGAAGGTCATCTTCCGCGTGGGGCCAGTAATCGGTTATCGCTCAGCGAGAAAAAAGTGAAACTTCCTTCTGTCTGGTGCGTCATAATAAAGTGAAGACCGGCTTTACCCCGGCTCTTGAGTCGGGTTTATCATAGATGAAGGGGGCAGCATCTGGCTGCCCCCTTTTTGTTTTTGCCGGCGCGAAACCAGGATCAACCACTAATGCACGAAATCACTAGTAAGATCTTCTTGTGTCTTAGTGATTTAGTGGTTAGATCCTAGCCCCCAGCCCCCAGTTCCCATTCCTACCCGAATTCAATTCCCTGTGCCAGCGGCAAGTCGTCTGACCAATTAATCGTATTGGTCTGTCTCCTCATGTAGCCTTTCCACGCGTCCGAACCCGACTCTCTCCCGCCCCCGGTTTCCTTTTCCCCACCGAAGGCTCCACCGATCTCCGCTCCGCTGGTTCCCAGGTTAATGTTGGCGATTCCACAGTCTGAGCCGCTCGTCGAAAGAAACCGTTCGGCCTCGAGGAGGTGTGTGGTGAACATTGAGCTTGAAAGCCCTTGTGGAACCCCGTTGTGAATTGCAATCGCCTCATCGAGGGTGTCGTATTCCATTACATACAGAATAGGTGCAAAGGTCTCTTCACAAACCATAGGGCTCTGTGTGGCCATTCGGACGATCGTCGGGTTGACGAAGCAGGCTCCCAGATCGGGCCGTCGGCTCCCTCCCGTAATGACTTCTCCTCCCTGTTGCTTGACGGTATCGAGGGCCTCCATCATTTCCTCAACGGCTCCCTGGTTGACGAGTGGTCCCATTAGGGTGGAATCCTCGGTCGGGTCTCCAATTGGAACTTGTTGATAGGCGGCCACCAGCCGGTTTATCAACTCCTCTGCCACGCTTTTGTGGATGATCACACGCCGTGTTGATGTACACCGCTGGCCTGCTGTGCCAACTGCTCCAAACAGAATGGCCCGAAGCGCCAGGTCCAAATCCGCATGCTTTGAAACCACGACCGCATTATTGCCTCCCAGTTCCAGGATGGTGCGACCAAGTCTCTGGGCGACTGTCAAAGCCACATGGCGCCCGACTCTCACGGAACCGGTAAAGCTGACCAGAGGGATGCGAGCATCCTCCAGCATTCGATTTCCAACCTCATTCCTGTTGCCTACCACCAGGTTGAAGACGCCGTCCAGATTGTGATCGCGAGCGACGTCATTAACGGCGTGTTGAATCGCAATTGCTACCAGAGGAGTCGAGTGGGAGGGCTTCCAAATCATTGTATCGCCACAGACAGCGGCAATCGCAGCGTTCCATGCCCAGACTGCTGCAGGGAAGTTAAACGCGGTGATGATACCGACCGGTCCCAACGGATGCCATTGTTCGTACATCCGGTGGGACGGTCGCTCCGAGTGCATCTGTTTTCCGTACAGCTGGCGCGATAGACCGACTGCGAAGTCACAGATGTCGATCATTTCCTGGACCTCGCCGACGCCCTCTGCTTTGATTTTTCCCATCTCGATAGCAATCAGTTCTCCGAGTGGTTCCCGGATCCCCCGAAGGGCGGTGCCGATATCCCGCACAACGAGACCGCGTTTGGGTGCAGGAACCGTTCTCCATGACTGGAATGCGTTTACCGACTTCTCAATCAGTGCGTCGTAGGTTTTTGCCGTAGCCTGGCGTACACCGGCAATGGCTTCTCCTGTGGTTGGATCGTAAGACACCAAGTCCTTTCCGTCGGCGTCTTCAATCCACTGGCCGTCTCCGCTGCAGACTCCTGGATTTCGATCAGCGATCTTCAGTTTATCCAGGATTGTTTTTACTTTTCGGGTTTTCTGATCTGTCGCGACCATCTTGGCCCATCCTTTCTTTTTAGCTGGAAATGTCAGCCGGAACCGGCTCCTAGAAGCACCTGTCTACCTCTCTCGGCCCAGCTCAACGATGACATCGTACTCCTCGGGTTTCACTGGTTGCACCGACAGGCGCCCATTTTTGACGAGCACCATATCCTGGAGCAAGTCGTGTTCTTTGATTTCTTTAAGCGTCACCGGGTCAGGCAACTTCTCAAGAAACGCAACGTCCACCATGAAGCAGCGGGGAGAATCCGCAGTTGACTTGGGGTCATAGTACTTGCTTCCGGGATCTAACGAAGTGAAAGCCGGATAGGATTCTCGGACGACTTTCGATGTCCCGACGATTCGCGGGTGCTTCGTATTGCTGTGGTAATAGAGAACCAGATCGCCGTTTTTCATCTGGTCTCGCATGAAGTTGCGTGCCTGGTAATTCCTGACTCCGTCCCAGTGGGTGTTACCGTCCCGGGCAAGGTCGTCAATCGAGTAAACATGGGGCTCACTTTTTACCAGCCAATACTTTGCCATACCTCGTGAATGATACCAAACGGTGAGGGGCTTGAAAGGGGGT
>JAUVSF010000345.1 GCA_030597245.1 Acidobacteriota bacterium | reverse complement strand
TCTGTGCGTTTCTGTTGACAACGGGGTGAATTCGACCTGGCACCTCTCCCTTACAACCGTTTTTCAACAACTTACGGCCATTTCCTGGGGTAGACTTCTTTGCTCACCTCTGACAAGCCGCTCTGCGCCTGCGTTTCCCCACAGCGCGATTGCCTCGAATCCGAGCCGGGGGTTCGCTATACTGAAAGTGTGCCGGCAATTGGAGACAATCTAAAAAGTGTTGAGGAAACGATTAGGCAGACTGCACTTTCGTGTGGGCGCGACCCCGCTTCAGTAAAGCTTCTAGCCGTATCGAAGACCTTTCCGGCAGAAATCGTCGAACAGGCGTTTCGGGCTGGTCAACGGCTGTTTGGTGAGAACCGAGTGCAGGAGGCGGCCGGCAAGATCCCATCAGTCCAGGGCGATGGGATTCGATGGCATATGGTCGGCCATCTGCAAACGAACAAGGTTCGACAGGCGGTGCAACTGTTTGACGTCATTGAATCCATCGACAGCGAGGAGGTTGCGCGCAGGATGGATCGATATTGCAACCAATTGAACAAGGTGATGCCTGTGTTTATTCAGATCAACGTAGGTGAAGAACCCCAGAAATTTGGCATTGAGCCGAGCCAGATTCAGGAAGTGGTGGACAAGATTGACGCTTTGCCCAACCTGGATTTGCAAGGCTTGATGGCGATTCCACCATATGCGGCTGATCCCGGGGCTTCCAGACCCTATTTCCGGCGAATGGTTGAACTGCTTACCCAGGTGAACGCGACCAGGACATCACCGCTGCATGAGCTGTCCATGGGAATGTCAGCTGATTTCCCTGTGGCTATAGAAGAAGGGGCTACCATCGTGAGGGTGGGCACTTCAATCTTTGGAGCGCGAACCTAAGGGTCTGTTGCTCAAACCGCAACAGACTAAGCTCGAGGCTCGAAATCCGGAACTCGAAACAAGCTAGCAGTTGCAAGGTCTAAGCTCTAGACGCCTTGAAGCAACCGCTTCTAGAGATGTTTTCGGCGAGAGCCTGTTTGAGTCCTTGGATATTCGAGCTTGAGATTTGTTTCGGATTTCGAGCTTAGGACTTGGACGCGTTACCATTTCGGCAACACGCCCATGAGAACCTGTGTCTGAGTAAGGAGCAGAATCTGGATGGCCGCTTTCCAAGTTTTCAAGAAGGCCGATTTAATCTGTTTCAGGGTGCATGTCCAGCCTCGAGCAGCGAGGAATGAAACAGTCGGTCTTCACGGCGACGCGATCAAAGTTAGACTCACATCTCCCGCCGTTGAGAATCGTGCAAATCGACATTTGGTAGACTTCTTCTCGCGTCTTTTGAAAATCCCCAAGCAAGATATCTCGATCGTTTCCGGCCAGAAAACCAGGCAGAAGACCATTGCAGTCAAAGGGATTTCTGCAAGAGTGCTGCAGGACCTGCTAACACCATATCTAGTATACTAGAGTTGGGCATCGTACTAGATATTGTTGTATCTCGAAAGTCTTAGAGCAAGCTGGAATTGTCAGATGCGCTCTCTAGAATAGCGTTCACCTTTTCAGGTTTGATCTTTCAAAGTGAATGGAAATGTCCTCGGAGGAGCCAATGGAAAAAGCCACAGAAGCGCAACCAAAAGAAGCCCTAGAGTTTCATAGACACTTCACAAAGGAAGGGGTGCACCCTTTCGATGACGTCGAGTGGAAGCTGCGCTCTGCAGAAATCAAGGATTGGCAAACTGGGAAGGTATCCTTCAAGCAGGCGAACATCGAGTTTCCCGCTTTCTGGTCGCAGCGAGCGACAGACATCGTGGCAAGTAAGTACTTTCGAGGGCAACTCGGAACACCCAGCCGTGAACACTCCGTCAAGCAGATGATTGGGCGGATCGTGGATACGATTTCGGGTTGGGGAGAGAACCAGAACTATTTTGCCGGTAAGTCGGATGCTGAGACTTTTGGACATGAGTTAGCCCACCTTCTTCTGCACCAGATGGCTGCTTTCAATTCTCCGGTTCAGTTTAACGTCGGTATCCAGGAAGAGCCGCAATGTTCCGCATGCTTCATCAATTCGGTTGGCGATTCGATGAGCTCCATCATGCAGCTGGCTCGGACCGAAGCGATGATTTTCAAGGGAGGATCGGGATCGGGAGTGAACTTGTCACAGATACGGTCATCCGTTGAACCCCTGGCGGCTGGAGGGGTCGCTTCGGGGCCTGTGTCGTTCATGCGCGGCTTCGATTCTTTTGCCGGAGCAATCAAGTCGGGTGGAGCCACCCGACGCGCGGCTAAGATGGCGATACTCAATGCTGAACATCCGGACATCGAGGAATTCATCTGGTGCAAGGCAAAAGAGGAGAAAAAGGCCCACCGCCTCGCCGAACTTGGCTACGATGACTCAATCGACGGCGAAGCTTATCAAAGCGTTCAGTTCCAGAATGCCAACAACAGTGTGAGTCTGACGGATGACTTTATGGAAGCGGTTATCAGTGGAGGGAAGTGGCAGACTCGGATGGTTACAACCGGTGATGTCGCAGGCGAATACAGTGCGTCAGAGATGCTGGACTGGGTGGCTGAAGCAACCTGGATTTGTGGTGACCCCGGAATTCAGTTCTCAACGACGATTAATGATTGGCACACCTGTTCGAATTCGGGACCTATCAATGCCTGCAACCCCTGTGCTGAGTACGTGTTCCTTGACAACTCAGCCTGCAATCTGGCTTCCCTGATTCTGATGAAGTTTGTCGATGAAGTCTGCACGTTCGTCTTGGACTCGTTTCCCCAGGCTGTTCGCGTACTGATCACTGCCCCGCCGATCATTATCGACAACGCAAGCAATCCGACCCCCGAGATAACCAAAACCAGTCACAAGTATCGAACACTGGGTTTGGGCTTTGCCAATCTCGGCGCCCTGTTGATGGCTCGTGGCCTTCCCTACAATAGTGACCAGGCTCGAAACCTGGCTGCGACCATCGCCACGCTGATGACAGGTGAGGCTTACCGAACCAGTGCTGAGATAGCGGCTGCGATGGGACCTTTCGAGGAGTTTGAGGCAAATCAGATCCCCATGATGAGAGTGCTGCACAAGCATCGAGATGCTCTCGCCAAGATCGATACAGCGTTAGTGCCAATGGATCTCCTGCATGCAGCAATGGAGGCGTGGGATGGCGCTATTGTTTCCGGCTCTAGTGCGGGTTTTCGTAATGCGCAAGTTACTCTTTTGGCTCCGACCGGAACGATCGCCTTCATGATGGACTGTGACACGACCGGGATTGAGCCGGACTTCTCGCTCGTCAAGGTGAAGAAACTCGTCGGTGGCGGGGCCCTGAGAATTGTCAACAATACAATTCCACTGGCCTTGCGCCGCCTCGGCTACGATGAGGACGCTGTGGAGCAGATCCTCAAGTACATTGAACGCAAAGAGACCATCGAGGGCGCCCCTGGTCTAAAAGCGGAGCATCTTCCTATATTCGATTGTGCGGACAGGCCTGCCAACGGAACAAGGGCAATTCATTATATGGGACACATCCATATGTGTGGTGCTGTCCAACCGTTCCTTTCCGGTGCTATCTCAAAGACTGTCAACCTTCCCAATGAAGCATCCACTCAAGAGATTAGAGAAGCCTATATCGAAGCGTGGAAATCAGGGATGAAATCTGTCTCCATTTATCGAGATGGGTGCAAGGTCGTCCAGCCTCTTTCCAACAAGGAGCGGCAGGCAAAAGGGGCGGGGAGCAGACCGAAGCACCGAAACCTTCCAAAGGATCACCCGGCTCTACAGCATGAGTTTCGAATCAAGGGATTTAAGGGTTTCCTGACCATGGGCATCTATCCAGACGACGGACAACTTGGCGAAATCTTTGTGAATTTTGCAAAACAGGGCTCCACACTTCAAGGAATGGCGATGGCTTGGGCAATAGCAATATCTATGGGTCTGCAAAGAGGAGTGCCGCTCGAGGACTACGTACGGATGTTTTCCCATATGAGCTTTGAGCCTGCCGGTTTTTCGGACAATCCCCAAATCCCGTTTGCCAGCTCAATCCCAGACTACGTGATGCGTTGTCTCGCCTCGAAGTTCCTGAGCCCGGAAGCTCAGGAAGCCCTTGGCATTCACAATGTGAAGCCGAATGGATCTGTCCAGGACGGAGTCCAGGTCAAGTTCTCTGACAACCTGCAACCGAAGCAGGATAAATCGGCCACCGACCGACTGATGTCGGAAGCCCACAAGGCCGACTCCCCGACCTGTTTGGCATGTGGAAACCTGATGCAGCGGAACGGTAGCTGCTACATCTGTACGAACTGTGGTACGACTTCGGGTTGCAGCTGACTCAGGTTAGCCAAGCCATCAGGAAACTTAGCCGGGATAGCCCGCCAAGGGATAAAGGTCTTTCTTATGAATCCTTAGGGACACCTTGAGGTCCCTGAATACTGATTGACCTCCTGAGGTCTGTTTGGAGTAAACCCTTGATTCTTGGTGATCTTGGCGTCTTGGTGGTGAGTCTGAAAATTGTCCCGGCTAGGAGGACCACCGTCGAACAACGAGTCTGTCAAATAGGTACGCGGAGGCTTGTAGTTGAATAGGGGGTACGGAGGTCTGATTTCAGGGGGCGAAAAGGGGCACGTTGAAGTCTTTGCTCAGGCCAAAAATGATTCCTGTAGAGGGATCAGCTTCAAGTAGTCCTGCCAGGAACGCAACATCCCAATAGAGTCCCGCAGCGTTGATTTGGGTTCCAAGTCGAATAAGAGAGTGTTCGTCCGTGCCGACGCCCCCGCGCCCAGCTCTACCATAGAAGTCGGCGAGCAGAGTGAAAGTCTCGGAAATAGAATAGGTTCCAGCAAGTCCGTAGGTGAAGAGATCATCTTGGGCGCCCGGCGTCACCGGATCACCCAGTATTGCGAAGCCTGCATTACCGATAACCCTAAACTTATTGAACCTCTTCTCGAGGAGAATGGAAGTGTAGAAGTTCATTTCATCATTTCCCAATCCGCTCTGATTGGAAGCGTTAGGGAGCTCTGCAGCAACCTGGAAGCCAACGGCTGGGCGGGCCGACTTTTCTCTAACAAAATGAAACTTGCTTGCGATGATAAGGTCCCCGACGTCGCTTGTCGAATTGCCCGAAAAGTCAAGGTTTGGAGTGTTGGGAGCATCCCATCGTCTGTTGATATTGAGGAAGTTCTGGGCCGTCCAGAAGAATTGAAGCTCGACATTGCTACTGACACCAAGGCGAAGTCCGAGAACGCCGATCCGAGAGAGATCACCCTCCAAGCCTGAGAACGTGAAGACAGCATCCTGTAGAAAATCAAAGCCCAATTCCAAGCGTATTCGATTCTTGCCTACTGTGTTGGGAGTCTCGGTGATCAACGGCCTGTTCTGACCCAAGAGAGCTCCCCAGCATAGAAGTGTCGTGAGTGCAAACACCACTCTCTTCATCGGAAAGTGAGTCTAGTTGGGCTTGTCTGAACAGTCAAATAAAACGAGGCATTCGCGCTGTCAACTGCTGAAATCGCCGAGTTCATACTGAAGAACCGCTAGTGCTGCGACAGAGGCAGTTTCAGTTCTCATAATTCGGGGGCCAAGTCCGACACTATGCACTCGTGCCGCTGCGAAAAGATCGCGGTCTCG
>JAUVSF010000509.1 GCA_030597245.1 Acidobacteriota bacterium | reverse complement strand
GGCGCTCAAAATTTATGACAAGGACTATGCAATTTGGGGGGGCGCCGCATCCGCCTATCGGGAACTCGGTCAGTCTGAGAACTCTCGGGTTTATTACGAGGAGGCCGCCGACCGGGTGGAGGAATTCGTTTTGGTCAATCCTCGCGACCCCTGGTACAAGGCTGACCTAGGGGATTACCTCATCCAGATTGGCCAGGTTGACCGAGGGTTCCAACTCGTGGATGAAGCACTTCAGATGGCTTCTGCCGCTGATGTTCCAGAATTCCAGGTTTTGGCCGGAAAGCTGAACGAGCAGATCGGCAACCGTGCAACTGCCATCGGGTTGCTGATCAGTGCCCTCGAGCAAGGGTACTCGCGCGAGGAGTTGGAAAGCTCACCCCTTCTCAAGGAGGTTATCCAGGACGAAGAGTATCTGAGACGGGCGGACGCAATTGATACAAGCGACCAGTAATCCGGGGGATTTCCCGGATGCTGTTTCAAATAAGTGAGTTGCTCTGGGTTCGCCGGCCAGAGGGCCAGTGTCGAAAGAGCAGATAGTGCGCTAACTCAATGTCCATAACTCAAAGGAGGAAGAATCATGGCAAACAACAGTCAACATGTCGGTATCTACGATCACCCAAGGTGGGGCTTTCGCGTAGTGCCAGCCGAGGTGTATGTAGCTCAAGACGTGGCGTCATCAGTCACCTGGCATAATTTCACGAGCGAGACCTTCACGGTCACTCTCCCTGCGCTGCTGCATGGGTCGTCTGTCACTATAGATAGTGGCGGGCAGCAAAGCTTGTCAATTCCAGTATCAGAGAGAGGGAAGGACACGATCTACTTTTACGAAGTCGTGAGCACGTCGGGGCCTGCCAGGGGGGATTCGGATCCACGTATCAGGACCTAATCCGTTGGGAAACTGGTCTGCAAATGAATTGCCGGCATTTTCAGTAGGCTGACCAGGGGGAGTCCTTCTCACCTGGGGGGCTGATAAGGGCTGTTCTGGCCCGCCTCAGCGCAGCAGAGTAATGTCGATGCTTTCGCCAGGCCTCTGGGGTTGGTGGCAAGACCAGCTGATCTGAGGCGAGGCAATGATCGAGGTAGGTTGGCAGCGGTGTGGCCCGTACAGGGCGAACCCTAAACCAGCGTGGAACTTGGCTACGCAGGCCATCCCCACGTCATCCAGCGAGACCACACAGACGCTGCGGCCTACTTTTTTTTCGCTTTCTTGGCTGTGATCGTACCTGTGCTCCCGTCGGTACCCTTGTAGGTTCCCTCCATGGTTTCGCCCTTCACGGTGAGATCGGCTGAATAAGTGACCCCTTCCGGCGTACTAAGGTCAAAGGTCAGCTTGTTTTCCTTCAACTTCACCTTGTCGAGCGGGACACTTCCTTCGTAGTTCCCCAGGTCTCCGGAAACTTTCCCATCTACTTGCTTGAGAAAGAGCGTCAGGTTGTAGGTCTCCCCATTTGAGCTTTCCGCCTTGAAGTCCCAACTTCCAGCCAGGCCTCCGGCCAGGACTAGTGATATACCCAGGAAGAACACCATTACAAAGAGAGTCCGTTTCATTGTTAACCTCCTTACGAACACAACTGAATGCTTAGTAGTGTCATCCTAGCGTAGCCCGCGCAAGGAAACAATCGGCAGGCTGGACTCTAGTGATTTCCGCCAAAACTGAAAAAATCACTCAAACGTCGTAGTAGTTCCGCTCGTGGAGTGAATCCGACGGGATTGAGTCCTGATTCGACGGCCCCGTTCCCGTGTGCGTGAACTGTTTCTCTTCCCTTTCGAAGAGCGACGAGCGTCCGGAGGCCATCTGTTTGAGCTGTTCAAGCTCGGCTTCAGTAGCTGGACGATACTCCCTGGCAGCTTCGATCGCTTTATCGACCAGATCGAGAAAGGAAGGAGGTATGCCGGCCACTACACCCTTGCGTGAGAGGGCGAAACGCCAGGCAAGATCGACGTCGGTTTTCTCCTCAACCGACCGATACCACCAGTCACGAGTTCGCTGAGCACCCTTTGGCCATCCGCCGTAGCTCATCGGCTTGATAGACAAGACAGCCACTCCCTGGTCATGGGCCAGATCCAGCACGTCCTTGCCAAAACCGCGGTTGGAGAGTTCGACGAAATTGATGGGAAACATGACCGTGTCGAACCGGAACCCTTTCATAACCTCCAACGCGCCTTTGGTGGTATGAGCCGAGAAACCCAGGTATTTCACCTTGCCCTCTTCTCTGGCCTTCAGGAACGTCTCGAGAGCTCCTCCGGGCCCCAACGCCTGATGGACCTCCTCAACTGACCTGATGTGATGCATCTGGTACAAATCAAAGTGATCGGTCTTTAGAAGTTTCAGCGAGGTCTCCAGCTCTTGTCGAGAACCGTCCCTGTCGCGCTTTTTGGTCTTGCAGGCCAGGAAGATCTTGCTTCGGTCGATGCCCTGCAGCCCAATTCCCATGCGAGTCTCGCACTTCCCGGCTCCGTAGGCGGGGGCGACGTCAAAATAGTTCACTCCACGTTCAAACGCCTGATGGAGCGCCTGCGTACACCGGTCTTGATCGTATTCGTCATGGACCAGTGCCAAGCCGGGAAAGCCAATCAGTGAAAGATGCTGTCCTGTGCGCCCCAGCAAACGGCGAGGCATTCCTGCCACTTCGTACTCGGGTGCAAGGGTGTTGGTGTACTCCATGCTGAAGATGGAGGTTTGACTGAGTGCGCACGCTCCAGCTGCGGTGCCTGCAACTTTGAGGAATTCTCGTCTCTTCATCTTTCACCTTTCTAAAATCTGGCGGTTTGAAACGGTTGCCTGACTCAATTATAAGCCGAGCGAACGGCTTACTCCATGTTTTGACGCTTGACTCTTCTTCTGAGGGTTCCGAGAATAGCTCAATTGTGTGAGGAGAAAGCCAGTGGCAGAACTATTTGAATCAACAGAGATCAATGGGCTTCAACTTGAGAATCGCCTTGTCCGATCAGCTACCTGGGAAGGCATGGCCGATGATGATGGCTCGGTTACCCCAAGGCTCATCCGCATCCACGAAGAGCTCGCGGAAGGGGGAGTAGGACTCATCATCTCGAGTTATATGTATGTCTGCCCCGAAGGAAAACAGAATATTGGACAAATTGCAATCCATGACGACCGTTTTGTTCCGGGTCTCAAGAGAATCGCGGAGGTGGTACATGACCGCGGCGGGCGAATCGTTGGGCAGATAGTCCATTGCGGGGGGCAGGCGGACCCGCGGGTCAGCGGCTTGCCGACAGTTGCTCCAAGTTCCCTGGAAAGTCCGGGATACCGGAACCTCCCTACGGCCCTCTCCGAGGATCAGATCCGCGAAATCACCAACGCGTTCGTTGAGGCAGCCATCCGATTGAAGCGAGCTGGATTTGACGGGGTTCAACTACATGGGGCTCATGGGTACCTGCTTTCCCAGTTCTTGTCACCGTTGCGGAACAGGCGAACCGATCGCTATGGAGGCTCGATGGACAATCGGGCCCGTTTTGCGTTCGAGGTGTATTTGGCGATACGAACGGCCGTGGGTGGCGATTTCCCGGTTATGATTAAGTTGAATTCGAGCGATTTCCTCGAGGGTTCAACCACTGAAAAAGACTCGACTTACCTGGCGAAGTTACTGGCCGGAGCAGGGATCGACTCCATTGAAGTCTCGGGTGGTACTCCGGGGTCGGGCCCGCTCGGAGCTGCGAGGCCTGACATCACCTCCCCTGAGGCGGAAGCTTATTTTTTTCCCCAAGCCCGAATACTCCACGAAGCCGTACCAAATATCCCATTGATGCTCGTTGGAGGGATTCGTTCGCTGGGAAAGATCGAAGAAATACTCGTTCAGGGTGTCGTAGATTACTTTTCCATGTCCCGCCCGCTGATTCGAGAACCGGGTCTTCCCAATAGATGGAAGGAAGGCGACACACATCGGGCAGAGTGTAAGTCATGTCTTGGATGTTTCCGGCCTGCCCGAAAAGGTGAAGGGATCCGATGTGTAAGAAAAGGTGAGCAG
>JAUVSF010000335.1 GCA_030597245.1 Acidobacteriota bacterium | reverse complement strand
GAAGAAGATCGAAACAGCCGTTCGTGAATACAACCCGCTCTCCACCTTCCTGGAGAGCTCTCAAGAGCGCCGCCAGTTCGCCCCGCTCTTTGATCTTCTCTCTCGCTTTTGTGTAAGCGGTTCCCATTCTCACCAGGCTTTGATGAATGACTTGGGACGTCGTGCCCCGAGTTAGCGGAAAGTAATTTTCACCTGGGTGGGGCTCAACGCCTCCACCCTGACAACATCGCGATACTTTTCCGGAGTTACAACGATTGCAACCGCGTCGCTCTTCTCACCCGCGGTCGTGTCAACACCCTCTTCAATTGTCACCACTGCGTGGAAATCCTTCGAATCGATCTCCCCTGTGAAGGAGATCGGGACAGAGATCGTCGCCTCGATAGTACTCGGGGATATTCGCACCTGAACAGTCTTCGGCAGAACCTGAACAGGAAGTTTCATCTTCATGTCGCGACGCTCTTCTTCAACGACCACAAAGACATCCACCGAATCGGCGCTTTCGAACCTAAGTCGAGGGTCCTCAAGATCAAGGTAGACATTCTGGAGAAAACTCTTGGATTTCCCGCCAACGTCAATCGGTTGAGTTTCAGCCTCCGTGACAAGTTCGAGCCGTGCTTCCGGTCCGGAAACCAATACTTCTCTCGGGTTCACTCTCGTTTCGCCCAACTCAAACCCTTCTGCAGGTTGTCCCACGATAATGGGCTCAATCTTCACCGTCTTGCGCCGAGTCCGCTCCATATCCAAGCGGATTCTGTTCTGTTCGATACCCTCTATTTCGACACCGCTCGGAAGATTCCGGATACTGCTTTCGATGACGGGGAGGATATTCCGTCCCGGCTGAACATCACGGAGGTCGATAACGGCAGCCAGATGGCGCTCATCCATTCGAGCTGACGCAGGTCTCGACAGTCGGATATTCACCTCTTGGGGATAATCGTTGGCAATCTCCAGCCCCCCCGGCATATTAATGAACTCGAGCGAGACTGGAACGGTTCGGACCACCCGCTGTTGCCCTTCGATCTGCGTCCAGAGAAGGAAGGCTATGAAGATGGAGGTCAGTTTGAGGCCCAGGTTTCGAAGGAAGAGTTTCCGAAGGAGGTTCATACAGCTTCCCTCCTCTGTTCCTCCGTCGAAACCGATTGCGTGGTCCTGTCGCCACTCTCTCGCTTGGATGACTTCCGCGCTTCAAAAACATCTTTCAGGTACTGTAACAACTTGGGACCATCCAGGTTTCGAGTGATCGTCCGATCATGGACCGCCGAGATTGTCCCGGTTTCTTCCGAGACCACCACAGCAACAGCATCCGTCTCCTCGGTGATTCCAATCGCAGCCCGATGCCTCGTCCCAAGTTCCTTACTGAGAGACGGGTCCAGGGTCAGCGGCAGAAAGCAGGCAGCCGCACTGATTCGGTCCCCCTGGACGATCACAGATCCATCATGAAGGGCGCTGCTGGGGTGAAATATGGTCACCAGTAGATCGTAAGTCAGAAAAGCGTCCAACTTGATCGCACTCTCCACGTAGTTCTTCAGCCCAATCTCCCTCTCGATGACGATCAACGCCCCGATTCTCTTGGCAGAAAGATTAGTCGCGCTCTGGACGATTTCGTCCAGAGTATCCCAGTCAGAACTGCCCCTTCGGCCACCAAAAAAATGTCCCCGGCCCAACTTCGCCAAGCCGCGACGAATCTCTGACTGGAAAATCACAATCAGAGCAAACATGAAATAGGTGAAGAAATTGGCAAAAATCCACTCCACAGTGCGAAGTTCGAATACTCGAGTGAGATAGTAGAACACCACCAGGGCGGTCAGGCCGAGCGTCATTTGCCAGCCGCGTGTCCCCCTCATCAAAAGAAGGAATTGATAGATGAGAATTGCGATGACGGCAATCTCGAAGAGATCCCGAATTCCAATCCTTTCTAAGGTCGTGAGCAGTTCTGTAATCATTCTGGCAGCGCTTCCGAAAGAATCGCATCTGTGACCTGCGTGGCTTGACGAACCTCCGCCACATCGTGAATCCGCAGCATATGTGCTCCATTCAAAACCGCGACAACCGCTGCTGCCACAGTTCCAACCAACCGTTGATCAACCGGCAAGCCAAGCACGCTTTCAATGAACCTTTTTCTCGAGGGTCCCACCAGGACGGGAAGACCCAATTCCTCAGGAAAACGGAGGCGATTCAAGATCTGCAGGTTCTCAACGGCATCCTTACCAAAGCCGATCCCTGGGTCCACAACAATTCTATCACGGTCAATACCCGATTTATACGCAGTGTTTACAGCTATTTGCAGTCCATCATGGACATCTCTGATGATATCTGTGCTGGGTGGAAGTTGATGCATTGTCGCTGGGGTACCCCGGCAGTGCATCAGGACAACTCCAGCCTCCGACCGAGCAACGACCTTGGCGATTCCCGGATCGAATCGAAAGGAACTGATGTCGTTGATCAGGTCAGCACCGGCCTTCAAAGCCTCTTCCGCGACTCTTGACTTATAGGTGTCTACGGAGATCATAACCGCTACTTGCGGCCGCACCGCTTCGATCACAGGTAGAATCCGCTCCAGTTCCTGGTTCGCCGAAACAGGCCTGGAGTCGGGTCGGGTCGATTCCCCACCGATATCAATCAGGTCCGCGCCTTCGTCTACGATCTTTAGGCAGCGATCGATCGCTTCCCGGGGGGAGAAATATCGGCCACCGTCCGAAAAGGAATCAGGTGTTACATTCACAACACCCATGAGCCGGGTCCGCAGACCCAACTCCAAGTACTTGTCACGCGCTCGGAACAGGAACGTTTCCCTCGACATCTCGCCTCAACCTGGTGAAAAGAAACTGCGGGGCGCGGCAAACCACCAATTAAGGTGGACTCGCCTGAAGTCTGCTGAACATACGATGGCGTCGTCTCTCGGGCAAGACGAAACACCACTCAGGCTGTCGCAGGCCGCTCACTCGGCTTGACTAGCGGTGGAATCGCCTCCTCGGGCTCAGACTCCGCGCTCACCTCGAGCACATCCGAGGGTTCCTCGACGTCTCTATTATCCTCGCGGATCTTCTCTCCCTTAATCACCTTCACTAGTTCGTCAAGGTTCAGAGTCTCGTATTCGAGCAAGGCTTCCGCCAGCCTCACCAACGCCTCACGATTTCCATCGAGGATCTCTTTCGCTCGGGAAAAGGCCTGACGAACGATCCGTTCAACCTCCTTGTCAATCTTTATAGCCGTTTGTTCGCTATAGTCCTGATGCTGAGCAATCTCTCGACCAAGGAAGATCTGCTCCTCTCTTTTTCCGAAACTGAGGGGTCCGATTCCCTCGCTCATTCCCCATTCGCACACCATTCGGCGAGCCAGCTCGGTAACACGCTCAAAGTCATTGGCTGCCCCAGTAGTCACGGTTCCCAAGAACATTTCCTCGGCGATTCGGCCCGAAAGAAGGATCGTAACCGAGGATTCCATATATTCTCTGGTGTAGTTGTAACGGTCTTCTTCGGGAAGTTGCATCGTTACTCCGAGTGCTCTTCCCCGAGGGATGATGGTCACCTTATGCAGGGGATCTGACTCAGGAAGAAGATAGGCGACCAGAGCATGCCCCGCTTCGTGGTAAGCCGTGTTCTTCTTTTCACGCTCGTTCATGACCATGGACTTGCGCTCTTTGCCCATCAGGACCTTGTCCTTAGCCTCTTCGAAGTCAACCATGAGAACCGTCTTGCGCTCATATCGCGCCGCAATTAAAGCAGCTTCGTTGACCATGTTCGCCAGCTGTGCACCCGAGAACCCAGGCGTACCTCTTGCCAAAACAGAAAGATCGACATCTTCATCGAGAGGAATCTGGCGAGTATGGACCCTCAAGATCCCTTCACGGCCTTTGATGTCGGGCAGAGAGACAATCACCTGGCGGTCAAATCGCCCCGGACGCAGCAATGCAGGATCCAGAACATCCGGGCGGTTAGTCGCAGAGATCAGAATCACGCCTTCGTTCGACTCGAACCCGTCCATCTCCACCAGGAGTTGGTTGAGAGTCTGCTCGCGCTCATCGTGTCCGCCGCCCAAGCCGGCTCCACGATGTCTTCCGACCGCGTCGATTTCATCAATAAAGATGATGCAGGGAGCGTTCTTCTTGCCCTGTTCAAACAGATCTCTGACCCGACTGGCTCCCACACCAACAAACATCTCAACAAAATCGGATCCGCTGATGGTGAAGAAAGGTACGCTCGCTTCTCCGGCGATGGCACGAGCCAAAAGGGTCTTACCACTACCAGGCGGGCCCATCAAAAGTACGCCCTTTGGTATCCTCCCACCCAGCTTCTGAAATTTCTGTGGCTCTCGCAGGAACTCGACAATTTCCTGGAGTTCTTCTTTTGCCTCCTCGATTCCCGCAACGTCTTTAAACGACACCTTCTTCCCCTGGTTCGTCGATAAGCGAGCCCGGCTCTTCCCAAACGACAGAGCCTTGTTCCCACCACTCTGCATCTGGCGCATCAGGAAGATCCAAAAAGCTACGAAAAGGAGAATGGGGAACCATGACGTCAGAATCATGTAGATCCAGCCGCCTTGATCATCATCGGCTATCTCGACGACCAGGCCCTTAGCCACTAGAGAGTCGGCCACGGCCTCCTCAGCTCCTTTCGGAATCAGCACCTCAAATTGCGTCTCGTTACCCCCTTCGACCAAGGTGCCCTCAACGAGGTTACCGGTCATAACGATGGGATTAGATTGGGAACTCCTGATTTCGCCTTTTTCGACTATGTGGTTGAACTCGGAGTAGTTCAGCTGCTCGACGTTGGCATTCTGGAAGTTGTTCAGAAAGTTCCAGAGAACAACGACGGAGACGACGATGACTATCCAAAGAAAAACATTCTTAGCTGTGGTATTCAAAATCTAACCTTAGCCTCCCGGCAACCCAATTATAGGAGATCAGGTATCACAAACCCTAATGATACAAGTCACAACCTGTTTTCGGCGCAACTCTCTCACCCTATATAGAGTGTAAATAAGCCTAAAAAGTTTCGTTTTGCACCTCGATCGTGAACGCATTCTTGTCAAACACACCCGCCTTGAACCCAGATCCCGGAGGTAGGCATTCGACCCAGACGATATCTCCGTCGCACTCGCAAACCACCAGCCGATCTCGCCTTTTCCGAGGAATCTTTCGCTCGATCAGCAGTTTCTTTAGACTTTTCTCAGGCGACCGAGGCGAGATTCGGTAGCGATCACCAGGCTGCCGACTCCGCACAATAAGGAGGTGGCCAGGTACCAGAAACACCGGTGAACCCGCCTCCACTCCATCGGTCCATCTTCTCACCTTCACAGTCTTGCCGATTTCTTTCAACTGAATCTCTCCTGGGACCTCAATCTCATAACGAAAGACCTGGGGCTCGCGTTCCCTTATGTGGAAACGGATCCAATCGAATTCCCTCGCGACTGAAAGGGTATCGGGGAGGTGCAACTGTCGTCCGCTCGTCTTGGTCCTTAGACTCAGAACATCATCCACATGTTGCTGAGATATGCCCTCGAGGTCACCCTTGACCTCCCGAATTGAACAGCGAATGACCTGCTTCGCAAGAATCGGAGGCAACTGCGCCAGCGCTTTGGCAGGAATCAGCAGATCTCTAGTCTCACGTCTGGCTACATCCCCAAGTACCTTTTCCGCTTCCTGCTGCAGGAAGGCCTCAACCTCGGCAAAGAGGCTCGCACTTCGAGCCAAAACCGGCACTAGCTG
>JAUVSF010000616.1 GCA_030597245.1 Acidobacteriota bacterium | reverse complement strand
AGCACTTCCTGGGAAACCTCTTCGATCGATTTCCCTGTGACGTCAATAATGGGCCAGGAAGCGTTCTGCTCGAACACCGCGCGTGCATACTCTATCTCGCCCCGGATGCGCTCGGCATCGGCGTAGCTGCTGCCCTCAACTCCCAACTGTTGCAGCCGAACCCTTCTAGTCTCTGCCAGGCGCTCCGGATCAACTACAAGTCCAACCACCTTATGCTGATCCAGCTCGAAGAGCTTCTTGGGCAGCTTCGAACCTACCACGATAGGAACATTGGCGACCCTCCAGCCTTCCTGGGCCAGATAGATACTCAGAGGTGTTTTCGAAGTCCGACTGACTCCGACCAGAATAATATCGGCATCCCCCAGGTCGTCCGCTGACTCTCCGTCATCGTGCCGGATGGCAAATTCGATTGCCTCGACTCGATCGAAATACTCCTCGTCCACCTGATGCAGAAGACCTGGCTTCGAGACCGGCAGCTTTTCAAAGAAGCCTGCCAGTTCATCGACGAGAGGCCCGAGGACATCCAGGCACTCCGCGCCCTCTCTCTCGGCCATACTCCTCATGTGCTCCCTGAGGTCTTTGGACGCGAAAGTATGCACAATCAAGGTATGACTTCGTTTTACAGCCTTGATTATGTCTTCTATCTGGCTTTTCTCGCGAACCTTGGCATAACGAGTGATAAGAATGTCGGAATCGAACTGCCGCATGGCGGCCTTCAAAAGGCGGTATGCCGTTTCCCCGGTTCCGTCACTTACAATCAACACATAGTAGTTCCCCATTATCACGCTCCTGAAGACTCTTCATTCATGAATTCTTCCAACTTCGTCTCAATCAATGACCGAATCTCTTTCAGCCGATCCTCAGATTCAGCCTCAAAACGCAGCACCAGGATGGCCTGAGTATTAGAGGCTCTCACCAATCCCCAACCATCTTCAAACAAAACTCTGACGCCATCAATGGTAACCGTTTCATATCTCGCCTGAAAATACTCCTGAGCTCTCTTGACTACCTTGAATTTGAGCTCCTCGGGGCAGTCGATTCGAATCTCCGGAGTGCTGTAGGTAACCGGAAGGTCGTCCAACATCCGCGAGAGTGGAATCTCGGAATCTGCACAGATCTCAATCAGTCGCGCCCCGGCGTAGAAGGCGTCATCAAAGCCGTAGTAGCGATCTGCAAAATAGATGTGTCCACTCATCTCTCCACCCAGCAAAGCTCCCTCCTCCTTCATCTTGGCCTTGAGGAGTGAATGCCCCGCCTTCCACATAATCGCCTTACCACCGCACCTCTCGATGTCATCATAGAGGTTCTTCGAACACTTCACCTCCGCTACCACTGTCGCCCCCGGGTACTCTTTCAGCATCGCACGTGAGTACAGGATCATGAGTTCGTCTCCCCAAATGATCCGCCCGGTGTCATCCACAGCCCCAATCCGGTCACTATCACCATCAAAGGCAATTCCCAGATCGGCTTTGGACTCTGCAACGGCACCGATCAAATCTTGAAGAAACTCCTCTACTGTCGGATCCGGATGATGGTTTGGGAAGTTCCCGTCAACTTCACAGTAGAGTGGAATCATCTCACAGCCAAGAGCTTCGAAGAAGTCCTTCGCTACTATTCCGCCGGTTCCATTCCCACAGTCAACAACGACTCTGATCTTACGGGAGAATCGGCCCAAGCGTCCGGTCACATCAGCAAGGTAGGGCTCGAGAACCGACCTCGTCTCAACGCTGCCTACACCGTTTTCAAAGTTCTCGGCTTCCGCAATCCTTCGAATTTCTTGAATCTGCTCACCATGAATCGTGGACATCCCCAGCGCGATCTTAAACCCATTGTATTCAGGAGGGTT
Source organism: Acidobacteriota bacterium (assembly GCA_030597245.1). Classification (GTDB taxonomy): domain Bacteria; phylum Acidobacteriota; class UBA6911; order RPQK01; family JAPXNP01; genus JAUWTT01. The sequence continues at coordinate 1,251 of JAUVSF010000616.1, read as the reverse complement.
ATGACTTCCGGTAATCATGACTCCACCATCCGCATTCAGATGATGGAGTGCGAAATAGAGCAGCGGTGTCGGGCACTCCCCAACGTCCACAATATCGAGCCCCGTGGATAGCACTCCTTCCACAATGTTGTCACGAAGACGTCTGGAACTCAACCTTACGTCCCTACCCAATGCCATGATGTTACAGTTGTTTCTTTTGAGGTAAGTCCCGATTGCGCGCCCGACTGTCACGATCGCCTCTTCGGTCAGATCACTGTCGGCTACGCCTCTAATGTCATATTCACGAAATATCTCAGATTTCATCATTTTCCCTGTGGCTCGCTACGGAAGGATCCTGGTACTGACTCAGGCGACTTTTCAGAGACTCGATCATGTCAATCTGTGTCGGGTCTTCCTGATTCAAAGCAGCCAGATAGACGCTGGCGAAATCGCCCAGCAGAACTAACGACCAGAAGCGGTCCAGCCGGCTATCACCCAGAGACCAATATTCCAGCACCGGTTCTACTCTTTCCGCCAAAAGCTCTCTAGTGATCTCGAACCTGAGCTGTGTCCTCGGGTGGTCTTCACAATCCCTTAAGAACACCGGGACCAGCTCTCCAAGGGCTCGAGCAGGGTGTTTCCAACCCACAATCTCATTGTGGTTCATTTCAGGCAGAGCACTTGAATACGCCAGCTGTTTTCCATTCTCAGAGAACTGGGCGGCCCACCGCCTGGCCACAAACTCAAGGCGGTCATGGCTTCCATAAATGATTGGAAGCCTGCTGCCGATCTTCAGGGCCAACTTCTTCGCCTGATTGTCCCGGGTTCGCGTTTCGGGTCCATAAACTCGACTTAAGTGATTTATCCAGTCCACCGAAGCCTCCAGAGCGTCCATCATGTCCGGAAGCAGCTGAGCAGCAGCCAACACCCTCAACAGTGCGGCGAATGAAAATGGAAGCGCCGACCTCGGAGGTTGGCCGCCTTTCAGCTTGACCAAGGGCAAACCCTGTTCACTGGCCACCTCCTCCATCTCACCACCTGAAGTCAGGCACACGATCCTGGCCCCTGTTTCCAGTGCGGCCTGCAACGCCGAAAGAGTCTCTTCGGTATTTCCGGAATAACTGCTGGCGATCACCAGCGTGGACACATCCACGAATCCCGGCAACTCATAGCCGCGAATCACCTTAATCGGCACGTCGAGCTGACCGCCCATCAAGGTTGTTACAAGATCCCCACCAATCGCCGATCCGCCTAGACCTAGAACGACCACGT
>JAUVSF010000574.1 GCA_030597245.1 Acidobacteriota bacterium | reverse complement strand
GCGATCGCAAACAGGATGTTGGGACGTACGGCTTGCGGTGTCTCCGAATCCAGACAGGCCATGAAAACCAGAGAAAGCAAGCCGATCAAACAGACAAATACCCTTCTCCTCATCGTTCTCTCCTTCGGACGAAACTACCCCAGTGTATCAGTCGAACACGACCTCGAGAAAACGACGCAGCAGAGTCTCAGTCTCCGAGCTTTCCTTGAATCGCTCGCGAGCCTTCTGGCGCTCGTCCGGGCTCATGTGGGCGGCCTCTCCGTCCATGTAGCGGTCAAAGCGTAGCCGGTGTTCGTTACGGTTGAGTTCCGGATGGAACTGGAATGCCCATACCGGCTTTCAGGGAATACGGAACGCCTGGTCTGGCGAAGCATCACTGAAAGCGAGATTCGGCACGTCCTCCGGCAATCGATTGGCTCTGTCTTTACGTCCTAACTGGGCTGGAAAGCTATCCGGCAAGCTGCTGAGCAGTGGGTCCTCCCGCCCTGCGTCGGTCAGGTTTATCTGGTAAGTACCCACTTCAGTATTCTTCGGCTCATGAATGACTTCACCTCCCAGGGCCTCGACCAGACACTGGAAACCAAAACAGGAAGCAAACATGGGATGTCCGACTTCAGTGACAGTTTTCAGCAGGTCCAGTAGTTCATCAAATCCAGGCAGGTTGCCTGTCGAAACGTAGAAATCTCCACTTCCGCCCATCATGACTGCATCATGGTTGAGTACCTGTTCAAGAGATGGGGGGCCCTCCAACAGGTCATGCGACCTGACCCGCTCAGGAGGCAGCCGAAGCTTTCCGGTAAAGGAGTCCAGTTCTTCTTTCTTGGCGGGATCGTCAGGGTAGCGAGCTTGTAGCAGCAGGAGTGTCGGATGCATGATCAGCAATCGTAACCGTTTTGAGGCCTCAATGTTAAGCGAAGATGGCAATAGAAGGGGTTTGTCACGGGCGTGGCCAACGACAATTACACTCCCCTGTTGCCTCAACTGAAAATGTTACCAGAGTCTAAATACTCATACCTATCCCAAAATGGTGTATTGAGGGGGCCATGGCCCCCGGCCAAAAAGCGGAAGTGCGAAGTCGGAAGTGTGAAGTCCGAAGTTCGAAGTGCGAAGTCCGAAACAGAGGGCCTGTTTCGGTTTGAGCAACACTCCCTTGAGACCCGGGACTTAAAGGCAGCCCCTCTTGATGCCCCTCCTGCCCACTTGTGGGGACAGCCCAAGACCAAATGGTAGTTGCCAGCTTCCCCAAAACTGGTGGATAATCTGGCCGGGAACCATACAGTGGAAAGGGGAAACATAACAATGCACAAGGCTCTTGGGTGCTTGCTTATTCTGATCGTTGCCTTCTCACCTTCCTGTTCGACTGATAACCAGACTGAGCCAAAAGAAGCTCCTGGCGGCGAACAGGCAAACTACTTGAACGAATCCCAAGAGGACCGCGACCAGCGCATGAAGTGGTGGCGTGAGGCACGATTTGGGATGTTTATCCACTGGGGTCTGTACGCAGTCCCGGCGGGTGAGTACATGGGGGAACGGTCGGGTGGGACAGGCGAATGGATCCAGTCCTGGGCCAATATCCCGAGGGAGGACTACGAGAAATTCGCTGCCCAATTCAACCCTGTCGAGTTTGATGCGGCCAAATGGGCGCAACTAGCTCAAGATGCGGGCATGCAGTACCTGGTGATTACTTCAAAACATCATGACGGCTTCTCGATCTTCGACAGTGAAACCAGTGATTACGACATAGTTGATTCCACTCCCTACGGGAGGGATCCTATTGCTGATCTGAGCCGCGAGTGCAAAAAGCGTGGCATCAAGTTCTGCTTCTACCATTCCATCATGGACTGGCACCACCCTTCTCAGTACGTGGAAGTGGAGGGCAAACACAGGACGGCAGGTCACGGCCAGAACAAGATTATCGAGGATCAGCGAGACGTTTACATCGAGTATATGAAGACCCAACTGAAGGAGCTTGTGGAAAAGTACGATCCCGAGGTCCTCTGGTTTGACGGAGAGTGGACGGATTGGTGGACAGAAGAAGATGGAAAGGACCTCTACAACTACGTTCGAAATCTGAAGCCCAGCATCATTATCAATAACCGGGTGGGTAAAGGTCGTCAAGGCATGCAGGGCCTGAGCAAGGATTCCAGCTACGCTGGAGACTTTGGCACCCCCGAGCAAGAAATCCCAGCCACAGGCCTTCCAGGGATAGACTGGGAATCGTGCATGACCATGAACGACACATGGGGGTATTCATCCTACGATGACAACTGGAAGTCGGAAGAAGTGCTAATCCGTAATCTCATCGATATCGCCAGCAAGGGAGGTAACTTCCTCCTGAACGTCGGACCAACTGCCGAGGGCCTCATCCCTGAACCGAGCGTCGTCCGTCTCGAGGCCATGGGCGAGTGGCTCGAGGTAAATGGTGAAAGCATCTATGCGACAGGCCCGAACCCCTTCGATGAGCTCAGCTGGGGCCGAGCTACAACCAAGGGCAACAAAATATACCTCCACGTTTTCGATTGGCCCCAAACGACACTCAACGTTCCAGCCCTCGAGAGACAGGTCAGCCGTGCTTATCTACTGGCGGATCCAGCCAAGGATCTCAAGTTCACGCAATCGGACGAAGAGATCACGGTACAAGTGCCCAAACAAGCTCCTGACCCGGTTGCAACTGTGGTGGTCCTCGAACTGGAAGGCTAGAGTCCGGTCCGTTGGCCCTGGTGAAAAGTATCGACGCGAGTTGAGGCAAAGGCAAGGGCACCGGCGAGGGGAAACCTGGAACCTGTCCAAGAACCAAGAACCAAGGGCCGAAGTATATAATGGCGAACCTATGACTATTGAGAACATGACCATCGATGAGCAGATTGCCTACCTTCAAAAGGGCACTGCCGAAGTTATAAATGAAGAAGAATTGCGCAAGAAGCTCGAGTACTCTGCCAGAGAGAAAACCCCTCTCAGAGTCAAAGTAGGCTTTGATCCCACCGCCCCCGATCTGCATATCGGCCACACAGTCCTGATTCGCAAGATGAAGCACTTCCAGGACCTGGGCCACGAAGTCATTTTTCTGATCGGGGACTTTACCGGCCTGATTGGTGACCCCACGGGCCGGAACAAGACTAGACCTCCCATGACTAAAGAAGAGGTCCTCCTAAACGCTGAGACATACAAGACGCAAGTTTTCAAAATCCTTGACCCAGAGAAGACGGTCATTGATTTCAACAGCCGCTGGCTGGGAAGTCTCACATCGGAACAATTCATTCGCTTGTGTGCAGGGTATACGGTGGCCCGCATGCTGGAACGTGATGACTTTTCAAAGCGGATGGCGGAACATCAACCAGTTTCCATTCACGAGCTTCTTTACCCACTTGTCCAGGCTTATGACAGCGTTTTCCTCAAAGCTGATTTCGAATTGGGGGGAACCGATCAGAAGTTCAATCTGCTGGT
>JAUVSF010000194.1 GCA_030597245.1 Acidobacteriota bacterium | reverse complement strand
GAAGCAGCCAGAAACGGCAAGATGATTCTGTGTGAGAAGCCGTTGGCCAGAAATGTGGCTGAAGGGGAGGAAATGGTAAAGGCCGTGGAAGAAGCGGGAGTTCCGAACACAGTCTGGTACAACTACCGTCGGATTCCGGCTGTCACGCTGGCCAAACAACTGATTGATGAGGGAAGACTCGGGCGCATCTTCCATTACCGAGCGGTTTTTCTGCAGGACTGGACCATTTCCCCGGAGCTTCCACAGGGGGGAGAAGGGTTGTGGCGGCTCGACGTTGATGCGGCGGGGAGTGGTGTCACGGGTGACTTACTTGCACATTGCATCGATACAGCCATCTGGTTGAACGGTGGAATCCAGTCTGTGAGTGCAATGACTGAGACATTCGTCAAGGAACGAGTTCACAACTTAACGGGTAAAGTGGAAAAAGTCGGTATCGACGATGCCTGTGCATTCCTGGCTCGTTTCGAGAACGGCTCGTTGGCGACTTTTGAATCGACTCGCTACGCTCGTGGTCACAAGGCTCTCTATACCTTTGAGATAAATGGCGAGCACGCGTCAATAAAGTGGGATCTGCATGATCTGCATCGCTTGCGGTACTTCGATCATGGAGATGATTCAGCGGTTCGGGGTTGGCGCTCCATTCACGTGACGGACAGAGACCATCCCTACATGGATCACTGGTGGGTACCCGGCCTGCAGATCGGCTATGAACACTCCTTCGTGCATCAGGTCGCCGATTTTCTAGCAGGTTTGGAAAAGGGCGAGGCCGTCAGCCCGACCTTTGCAGATGCTCTTGAGACTCAAAAGGTCTGCGAAGCCGTTCTCGATTCGGCCCGGAGTGGACAGTGGGTTCAACTCTGAGTAACGGTGAAATGCCTTTCTCTTAATCGGAACCTTGTCCTGAGTGGGCAAGCGATCTCGTGCTGAAGAAGGCTCTCATTCAGTGGCACTGCAAGGCGTGCTTCTGTGGTTTTTCCATCACCCGAGATTGCGCAGCAACTGAGCCACCATGTTTCCAACGATAATAAAGTCTTTGACTAGAGGACCCTCCACACCTATACTTCCTTGTCAAAACGATGGTGTAGCTTTGTGAAGCGATGGGTAATGTCACCGTTCAGGACGGACGCAGAGACCCCTTTTCTCGGTTCTCAGAGCTTCGCAAGGCGGCTAGCGAACGCGATGGGGGGAACTGGGATGAAGATCAATAAACGGTTAAGTTTTCTTGCAGCAACATTACTAATCTGTGGCTTGATGACCTCAGGGCAGGCCTTTGGCCAGTCCGAAGAAGAGATCAGGCGGATGATGTCTTCCGTCAACGACGAACTTGCTTTCATGGGTGAGAACGTTCGGCTGGCTGTCGTGGAGTACGTGACCACCGGAGAGAACGAAGGCCAGACGGTCTACTTTGACGATCGCGCCAAGCAGATGGGTACACACTGGGTCCCGGGCGACCCTCGCCGAGGTGGATACTGGGACATCTCGTGGCTTTCGGATCAGGTCGATGGGGCGGCTAATGGCTTGTCGTTAGCGGAGACTCAGGTAGCAGTTGGCAGCGCTTTGGCGACGTGGGAGGGAGTTAAGTGCTCGACAATTCCCTTAATAGAGCTTCCGGACTTCGGCATGGATTGGGGCTACGTACAGTGGTTAGTTGGAATGGGTGGAGTCGAAGGCTGGTACGCAGACATTACCCAAGCCGGATGGCTACCGGGTGAGTTTTTCGACGAAACGCTCGGCCCGGGCGCCAGTGGAGAGGTCCTTGGAGTAACGTTCACTTTCGGGTGGGTTAATCCCGCCGGTGAGTTCACGGACATCGATGGTGACGGCAAAGATGACGTAGCCTTTCGGGAGATCTATTACAACAATGCGTTTACGTGGGGCATTGGAACGAGCAACCCGATTGACGTCGAGACCATTGTTCTACATGAAACAGGCCACGGCCTCAGCCAGGGCCACTTCGGCAAGCTCTTCAGGACGAAAAAGAATGGCAAGTTTCACTTCGCACCAAGGAGCTTAATGAATACCGGCTACACCGGAGTCCAGCAGCACATAACGGGGACGGATCTGGCGGGCCACTGCAGTATCTGGGCGTCCTGGCCTCGGTGACTGGCTTGGGCGATTGATCACGTTACCACCAGGTCACCAGGGAAACACGGTGTCTGAATCTCCCGGGGACACCTTGACATCTTTCCGGCCCAGGCAGAAAATGATCTTGAAACAGTCAATATGCGACGTGCTTTTTCGAGTCTATTTCGTCGGGTTGTGCTCTTCCACAAAGCTCCGCGCGGTTCAGTTCTTCAACCTGCCACCACGTCCACAAGACTCGACGGATAGTCGGCCAAGAGTCTCCACAGAACCTGGTTTTGCCCAAGTCGATTGAAAGGTGGTGAGTCTGATTGGCGAATCCTGACATTGAGCGCTTGGAATCCTTCCTTGCCGAGAGGTTTGGCTTTGAGATTCCCGATGGAGTCGAATTCAGGAAGATGCCCGATGTCAAACTGAACGCCTGGCTAGGCAAGAACGGGACACAACAAAGCAAGATCGTCAACCTTTCGATGAACGATTTTCTGACCGAGGATTTCTTCTTCAATCCGCAGGTAGAAAGGCTAGTCTCTGAGACGATCAAGAAAGAAGGGCTGACTATCTATGCAGGGATTGTTTCGTACGATCGCAGGGGCGCAGCTGCTCTTGCAACCGGAGGGAATATTTTTGACAACCTCCGGCAGCTGGAAGAACAAGGGTTGATAATCCGTTTTCTCTCTTATCAGGGCGACAGAGAGAATCCATCGCCGCTATGCGATTTTGCGCTGAACGAAGGAATAAAGGTCTACTTTGTTGATGAAATCGTAGTAGTCGATTCGCTAGACAACGCTCTAGTAGACGAACGAGCACGGGGTAAAACGGAAAACGTGCTCAAATTCCTCCTGATGCTCGAGGAGGAGGTAACGAAGAAGAAGCTCGACCCTGACAAGGTCTTCGTACTGTTCCTGGACGACGATTACACGTTGTTGAATGAGCAGGCACATTACTTACTGATAGCAAGCTGGGTACTTTCTTGTACCGGAAATGCCTCCGGCGAATTGAGGAGACTGGTTGATCTGTGCCGTGGGGTCGGCTTTGTCAAGAACGGAGGCGTGCGAATTCACTTTCCGCCCTTTCTGACCCACAGGATTCTTCGAGGCGCAGTTATTAAGGATTATCGCTCGCTGATTATTGAGGCTATCAGGCTCGAGCTTGATCTGGGGGAAGCCAAGTCTGAAGAACGCCTGAGTAAGCTCGGCCGGCTTGTAAAGAGGGTCGAGTCGCTGCCTCACGGTCTTATCCTGACACCGGAAAATCTACCTCTAGTTGTTTCGAAGGAAGAGCTGAGAATGATTCGGCGAATCTTGAAAAGATTCTTCTATCCGGGCGGCAGAGTCACCAAACCCTACACTCGAAGAAATGTCCATGAAGCAGAGAATTTCTTAAGCGATTGGCTGGGGCAGTTCACCTTCATTCTGCATGGCGATCAAGGATCGACCCTGGCCAATTGGATGTCGATGAAACTGGGCCAGGGCTACGCTTTTGACTCTTCGGTGATTATTCAATTCTTGATGGATGTGCAGTTCGCCAACCAGCGAATCGTGGATATTCAGAATACTCCCCATGCTCATCAACCGCAGGAACAGCCAAGAGTTGAAGGAATGGAGGATCTGATAAACCTCGATACAGAGACTCTAAGAGTCTACTACGAGAACTGGGACGTAGATTCTTTTATCAAACGTTATCAGAAAAGAACCCGAGTCAGCTGGCTGTCAGACGGTCGGTACATAAAGACTAAAGTCCAACCGTTGAAAGGAGTACTCTTCTACCCTCCTGTCAGAAAGCTCAGGTTGATAAGAACGAGTTAGCCCGGAATCTGTCACAGCGGTTTTCGCGTTGTCCGTTGCGTCTCTGGGGGAGCGGGCTTAAGTCAATCATGAAACCGGTCAGCGGTTAGCGTAATGCGCCCGACCTTGCGACTTCGCTCTCCGAGCTGCGCCGTCACAAGGAAAGGTCGGGCCTCCGCATGCGTGCTGAGCTGGTTGGCTTGCGGATCATGCGGAGGCGGGTGCTGTAGCTCCCGCGCATCACTGGAAACGGATAAACCGTCACCGTGAGGCCGCTATCTGTGGGAGCCGCCAGGGATCGAGGTTACCCGTTATTCTTTGACTTCCCCAAAATCGCGGATCTGCTTGAGTACCTTCTCTTTGTCGCCAACCACAACGATTGTAAGATCATTGGGACGAATGTACTTCGTTGCCATCTCTGAAATAGCTTCGGGGCTGACAGCCAGTACGTTCTTCACATAGTCAAGGAGGTATGACTCGTCCAGTCCGTGCAATTTCAGAAAAGCAAGCTGGGCCGCAATCCCGCTCTTGGAGGAGTTTTGGCGTACGAAAGACCCACTCATGTAGTTCTGAACGCCTTCAAGCTCTTCATCCGGTGGCGGTTCTTCCCGGAGTCTCTCTATCTCTTTGAGTATCTCCTGAATGGCGGGCCCCGTAACTTCGGTTGTGACATTGGCCGTCTCCACCCAATAAGCATCGCGATAGCGAACGGATAGAGTGCTGTAAGGGGAATAGGTATACCCCTTGTCTTCACGGATATTTGCCGTTATTCGCGATGAAAAGTAACCTCCCAGGAGAGTATTGGTTACCACAAGAGGGATGTAGTCGGGTTCACTCGGATCCACAACTGGAAGCCCTATCATCAGGTTTGACTGAGGAGCGCCTGGCCTATCCACCAGGTACACGGCCCTTTGTGTGGTCGGCGCCGGCACAGTCGGCTCCGACTCAACTCCGGTCTTCCAGTTCCCAAACGCTGCTGCAGCGGCCCGCTTTGCCCCTCTCGAATCGAACTTCCCAATGATATAGAGATCGGATCTAATTGCCCCGAAATTTGCCTCATAAAAGTTTCGAACCTTCTCAATGCTGAAGCTCTGTATCATCTCCTCAGTAGGGAAAATCCGACCGTAAGAGTGGTCGTCTCCATAGAGCACTTTTCTGAACTTCTCGAGTGCGATTGCGCCAGGTTGGCTCTGTTGAATACTTAATTCTCGAAGCAGGTCGCTCTTCAACCGTTCAATCTCAGACTCGGGAAAGAGCGGGTTGATGAGAAAGTCGCCAAGGAGCGCAATGGCCTGGGGAGTGAATTCGGAGAGAACTTCGAGGCTGACAGTCGTCTGGTTTGCTCCCACGCTGACATTAATAGCCCCCCCCATTCCTGCGGCTTTAAAGGCCAACTCTTCACCAGTAAGAGTCAATGTTCCCTCCTTCAAGAGATTGCCTAACAAATCTGCGATCCAAATTTCGTCCGGGGCTTCATCAACATTACCGGCCCTCACGACCACCTTCACCATGGTCTTCGGAATGTTTCCGTAAGGCACCAGGATCACATCCAGTCCGTTATCGAAGCTGATAGTTGCCCTGGGAGGCAGGACAAAATCCTTCGGGGTTCCTCCTTTTGGTGGTTCTTCAGTCTGTGCAACCGCAATGGAAGCGAATCCCAAAGCCAAACAGAGAATCAGGAAAAACACTTTGATCTTCATCTTCACTTCCCTTCCTTCACCTGAGATTCAGCACCCACCTCGACAGTCAGAATTGTTTGCCTTTCAGGCCGCAGGTACTGCTGAGCTGTAGCCAGAAGCAACTCCGGAGTGACCTCTTCAAACCGCTTCTCTACTTCATTGATCAGGTTCGGATCGTCGTCGAAGAGTGCAAAGCTCGCCAACAGGTCAACTTTTCCGAATCCGTACATTTGTCCGACTATGTCGTAAAACTGGGACCTGACCTTGACAAGGGCCCGTTCAAACTCCGACTGAGTCACCTCGTTGATCGTAACTTCTTCCATGACTTCATTGATCGCGGAGACTACTTGATCTGGAGAAACCGTACTGTCATGGAACAGCGATCCCATCCAGAGCATAGGTCCGCTATAGTTGAACTGATTCCCCAGCAAGTAATTGATCCCTCCGTCCACTGATCCTGTGTAGCCTCTGTCCTTCACCAGAACCTGATTGAGTCTACTGTCATCGCCCTGGAGCAGAATCTGGTCGAGAATTCCCATAGCGAAGTACTCGGGAGTCTGGCGCTCCGGCATGTGATAGGCAAAGGCCAGGGCCGGCCGATTTGCCAAAGGATCGACCTTGTTTTCTCGTTTTGCTTCTGTCTGTTCAGGCTCAGACAGATCAGGAGGATCCGGCAATTCCGTCTTTGGGATATCACCAAAATACTTCTCGATCATTACAAGAGCCTCTTTGGGGTCGAAATCACCAGACAAGACAACGACTGCATTATTGGGAGAGTAATATCGATGAAAGAACTCCTGAACGTCTTCCAGCGTTGCTGCCTGCAAGTCCTCGAGATCACCATAGAAATTGTGGGCGTTATACCAGTTCTCATTGGCAACCTGAGGCATGTCGAGCCAAGGAAATCCACCGTACGGCTGGTTCAGTACACTGGCCTTGACTTCGTTGCCGACGACGCCCTGCTGGTTCGTCAGATTCTCCTGAGTGATATCCAAACCCGCCATCCGATCTGCCTCAGCCCATAGAGCGGTCTCCAGCGCGTGCGATGGGAGGATCTCATAGTAGTTTGTATAGTCGAATCGGGTAGATCCGTTCAGAGCACCACCGTTGCGCTGCACCAGTTGCACGAACTCCATCTTTCCGAGATTCTTGGAGCCTTGAAACATCATGTGTTCGAAGAGATGGGCAAAGCCCGTTCGATCTCGAGGTTCGATCCGGAACCCGATGTTGTAGTACACACCAACGATAACGATGGGGGCCGTGTCATCGGGTGATAAAACGACTCGCAGACCATTGTCGAGCTTGTGGTACTCGACCGGGACTTGAAGCCTGCCGACCTCGGCACTCTCTGCCTCGGGCTGACAAGCTTGAACAGAGATAAGCAAGCCTGCAACTCCCACCAAAAGCAGCAGGTTGAATATGTTTCGGAATTTCATGAATCCTCCAGCATGGATCAGATCTGAGCGGAAATCCCCGCAGATTTTGACTCGGGCCCTTACCAAGACTCTGATAGTGTATCGCCAAATCAAAACGAGCTCTAACTGGGTCTTGGGTCTTGGGTCTTGGGTCTTGGGTCTTGGGTCTTGGGTCTTGGGTCTTGGGTCTTGGGTCTTGTAAAAATTGTCCAGTTTTTTGGAGGTGGATTGTCAAGTTAAATCTTCAATCCAAGATGTTGACACCCATCGCAAAAGTTGTACTTCCTTTTGCACGGCGTGGCTTAAAAGCGGCATGTTGGAGACACGTTCCTCACTGCCCAGCTTGGAATTGAGTCGCGGCCAGATGGTGGCCATGGTCTGGAGTCCCGAGCAGGCCAGGAGCATCACCGCATCCACTGACCGGCTCCATCGAGACTACGAAACCCCGAGACGCAAGCCTGCGAGCCCCCCCGTCAATCTGTCAGTGATTCTTCATTGGAGGTCAGACGTTCCTCAATGACCCAGAGATATCCTTCAAGGGCCGTGGTCAACTCAGACGCTCTCAGGTCGCACGCAGCAGGGTCAGTAGAGAGCGCTTCCCAGGGTGGAGGCTCATCGTAGGCATACTCTCCAAACACGATCACAGGAGTTCCAAACCGGGTCGGGGAAGCTCCGATTAAGGGCAGTCCCCATTCATCGGCCCAGTCATAGATCCATTTGGCGTCCGAGTTCAGTAATCGGATACAGCCGTAGCTCGCCGGGTAACCTAGCATAGCGTACTGGTGAAACGCGACTCCCATTGAAGTGTGGAGATTGAAGTACCAGTTCATGATCCAACTGGAGTTAATGGTGCTCACTTTTCTTCTGATCTTCCAATTGGCGTAATAGAGATTGGCAGGCGTCTCATGTCTCTGTGTCCCAGAGCTCACCGGACCCCAGCGAAGCAGTTTGCCATACTCGTAAACCGCAAACGCTTGTACCCTAAGTGAAACGAGGACGAGTTTGGGAACAGCGTCGATCTGTTCAATCCTACGCGGGAAGGGCGAGTAGGCGAGAGTGTCCCCAACAGCGTCAGGTATCTGGAGCACCCCCTTCTTCTTGAAATGGCGCTGGTCTCGCCGGTTAATTCTTTCGATCAGATCGATTCCTTCGCCACCCAATTCAGTCCGTAACCGTTTCACCTGGGCGGACCCCGTAATCTCCACCGCACTGTAGGTGAGTCGGGGAACCGGT